>QQUO01000085.1 GCA_008501575.1 Pseudomonadota bacterium | reverse complement strand
ATTTCTTCCGTGATGGCCTGGGCAATATCGGCACTGCGCTTTTTATAAACTTCACATATTCGTGTTAATAAATCCATGCGCGATTGTCGGTCTGTTTTGGCAAAATCCTTAAAAGCAGTTCTGGCGGCTTTAACCGCGGCATCCACATCCGCCACTTGTCCGGCAGCCACTTGTCCGGCCACAATTTCGGTGGCTGGATTGATGACATCAATAAGTTCATGATTTTTGGCAGAATACCAATCCCCATTGATATAAAATTGTCTGTAATCGCGCATATAAAATACTCTTTTTAATAAACCTCAGTAGCTATTATGGTTACAACCACAACTTGATTCAAGTTACAGTCCAGCAGTTAACTTAACCCTAACAGGTTTTGCTTTACAATCTCTGGCATGATGTTTATTAAAAAAAATCTGGCGGATAATCCCAAAGCCATGTACATGGAGGCCGCCGGTTTACGGGCCTTATCAGCATTAATTAACAAACTTAAACTAAACATCCATATCCCCCAAATATTGTCTGTCGATGACCAGCAATTAAGCCTTGAACACATTACCTGCCGAACCGCAACCACCGAGCAATGGCAGTTATTGGGTGATCAATTGGCTCTTTTACACCAAGCCCGACAACAAAACTTTGGTTACCCCGAAGATAATTACATTGGCCTCAATCCCCAAAAAAATGGATTGTTTAAGGACTGGGGTACTTTTTTTTATCAGCAACGGTTACTGTTTCAATGCCAACTCATTCAACAAACAAGCATCCGCAACGACATACTGAACAACTTAAAAACACTTAAGCAGCCTTTAATTCACTGGCTCAACAAACAATGTCAATATCCTTCATTATTACATGGCGATTTATGGTCCGGAAATGTGTTATTCAGTGACACTAAAATTTGGCTGATTGATCCAGCGGTTTACTGGGGTGATGCCGAAGCAGATATCGCCATGTCACAATTATTTGGTGGCTTTCCCAAAGCGTTTTATCACGCCTATTATCAACAACGACCCCAATCGCCTGAATATTCCCTAAAGAAAATCTGTTATAATCTCTATCATTACTTAAATCACTATAATTTGTTTGGCCATGGATACCTGACAGCCTGTCGCAGTCATTTGAACCAGCTGACAACCGCTTTAACATAAACCAACCATGCAAAAAACCACCCCTTTTTTGATGTTCAAAGGCCGAGCCAAAGAAGCCATAAAACGCTATCAAACCTGTTTTGCCGAATGCCGGATTAATCACATTGACTACTTTGGCAATAAACACAAAGCCATGGCAGGTTGTGTTAAATATGCGGAGATAACTATCAATGGTCAGGACCTGATTCTGATCGATTCCCCGGTGGAACATGCCTTTGGTTTTACCCCGTCCATTTCGTTTATGGTGGATTTTGAACAATTGGATAAGCTTAAAAAAGCCTATCACCAATTAAGCAAAGATGGGGAAGTGATGATGCCTTTAAACCATTATGACTTCGCCGAGCAGTATGCCTGGTTTAATGACAGTTACGGCGTCTCCTGGCAATTTCGCTACGGCCCCAAATAACCGCTATTAATTATATGTGATTTTACAATGCCCAAAACCGATAATCGTGACACCTTACTGCGCCATTGGCATTTATTAAAAGCCTTACCGGGAAAACCCCCGGGTATTACCACCCGTGAAGCCACCAATTACCTCAGAGATCTGGGTTATTCCACGGATATTCGCACCACCCAAAGGGATTTGGTCAAACTCAAAAGTGTCATGGCCATTGCCTGTAATAAAAAAGGCAAACCCTATGGCTGGTATTGGCAACCGGGGATGGGTGGCGATATTCCGGCACTGGACATTTCAGATGCCCTGACCTTACACCTGTTGGGCAATCGACTGCAAAACCTGGTGCCCGAAAGTATGATGCGGGTATTCTCAGGTCGCATTGAACAAGCCAGAAAACAATTATCCGAGCATCGCGGTAACTGGCATAATAAAGTCGGTATCAGTGAAGAAAATCTGGGTTATGTCGGACCTGCTTTGGATAATGATATTTTTGAACAATTAAAACAGGCCCTGATTGATAATCTGCAAATACAAGTCAAATACCAATCTTTACAAGAACCCGTTGCCAAAGATTTTATATTGCACCCACTGGCCCTGGTTTTACGCGGCGTCAGAACTTATTTAATCGCCAGGACCCATGATGCCCAAAATGATGAGGTCATGCCCTATGCGGCGCACCGTTTTAAATCAGTGCGGGTGTTAAAAAACAAAAAGGCCAATCGTAAGAACTTTAAGCTCAAAGAATGTCTGGACAGTGATCTGATGCAATTTGGTGTGGCTGAACCGATTGATTTACAACTTAAACTGGACCAGGTGATGTTTAAGATACTCAAAGAAACACCCCTCACTAAAAATCAAAAATTAATACCGCAACAAGACGGTGGCCTGTTAGAAATTCAAATTCGTGACAGCTGGTCATTAAAGTGGTGGATTCTTTCAAAATCTGAACATGTGGAAGTGCTGAAACCGCTCCACTATCGGCGGAAAATAGCCGGGATATTAATGTCTGCCGCAAAAAAATATTGACAGCCTTTTTAATTATCATTACCATGCAAGCATGAACTTTATCAATCAGCACAACCACCATCACCACGTTATTAATAACGGGGCCGGTTAGTGCGATAAGGAAAAACACCATGAAAAGCCCCGTTAATATCAACGGGGCTTTTTTTTGCTTTGAAAAACCCATGAAAAATACATTAACCACACATCATCATCACCCTCTTCAACAGCGACGAAGGTTTTGAGTGTGCTTAATCATTAAATCAAAAACCCCGTCGCCATTGGCCACGGGGTTTATTGTTTCCGGGCAAATGGCGATACAACAACAATAACTGAGAAAAATTATGACAACATTAAAAATCGCCATCCCAAAAGGCAAACTACAACCGGCCATTAGTGAGCTATTGGCCGATATCGGCATTCAACTCTATGGTGATGCCCGCAACTACCGACCCGGCTGCTCCGATGCACGCCTCGAAGTCAAACTACTCAAAGGTCAAAACATTCCATCATTGGTAGAAATCGGTCAGCACGACATCGGTTTTGCCGGTTTGGATTGGGTGGCCGAACAAAACGCCAATGTTGAGGTGATTAATAATTTGGGTTTTAATCCGGTACGGATTGTTGCCTGCATCCTCGAAGACTGGAATCTTGAGGCCTTAAAGAAACGACCCATTATTGTGGCCACGGAATACATGACTCTGGCTAAAAAATACCTGGATGAAAAGGGTTTCGATTACCAGTTGATTCGTTCTTACGGTGCCACCGAAGTGTTTCCGCCTGAGGATGCCGATATGGTTATTGATAACACCAGCACCGGCACCACCATTAAAGCCAACCGCTTAAAAATTGTCGACACGGTTTATCGCAGTTCAACACAATTTATTGCCAACCAGCAAACCCTGCAAAATCCTGAAAAACGTTCCATTATCGAGGATATTTTATTGCTTATGAATGGGGTATTAAATGCCCGTGGGCGGGTGTTGTTAGAAATGAATTGCCCCAAACCGGTGGTATCCGATATTGTAAAATTATTACCGGCCATGCGTTCACCCACAGTCAGTGAATTGTATAACAGCAATGCTTACTCCATTCGCGCCGCCGTACCCACGCAAGCCGCCGCCAGTCTAATCCCACAACTGATTGCCGCCGGTGCTGTGGATATTTTAGAGCTTCCCATCAGAAAGGCCGTGTAATCATGAACAGGCAAAATCCAAACCCGCAACAACTCCGTTTTAAACTTGATTTTAATGAACGCAGCGATCATGAACCCGCCTGGTTAACAGAAGCCGCAATTAACACGTCAGACGTGTGGCGCTACCCGGACCGAAGCCAACTTGAAGAAACACTCTGTGCGGACATGCACATCCCCAAAGAGGCTCTGTTGCTTACCAACGGTGGTGATGAAGGCATTGATATGCTGTTTAAATACAGCACCATTAGCCACATCCAGCTACTGATACCGCAACCCTGTTTTAGCCAATACAGCCACAATGCAGAAATCTGGCAAAACGATTGCCACTTTATATCGGTTGATGCAAACCAGCCCCTGGCCATCAACCAAGCTAAATTAACCAAAAATATGAAAGCGCGACAATGGCTGGTTATCACCCGACCCAATAATCCCACCGGCGAATTTATGGCCCAATCTGACTTAATGGGCTTGATTATAAAAGCCCAAAAGAAACAAACCCGGGTATTTATCGATGAGGCCTATATTGAATTTGCCGAGCCTGAGCATGATAATCTTTTCAGTGCCCGGGATTATGTCGCCATGGGCAATGTCGTGGTGTTACGCACATTTTCCAAAGCCTTTGGTTTGGCCGGTGCCCGGGTTGGTTATTTATTGGGTGCGCCAACGCTTATAAATCGCTTTCGACGACTGGCCCCGCCCTTTAATGTCTCCACAACCAGTTTACAGCTGGCGGCACAAGCCTGGCACAATCGAGCGCAACTGTTGGCATATACCCGACACATTGCAGCCAATCGCCGGTGTTTAACCGAACGATTAAGCCGTTATGGCATGAAGGTGTTTCCAAGCCAGGGAAATTTTGTGCTATTTAACACCAACACAGTCCTGAAAACGCTTTTGTTTCAGGTCTTAAAACGCCAGGGTATCTTAATCAAAACCGCCTTAAACGATTTGCCCGATGCCGTGCGCATCACCGTACCCTTTCAACTCGAGCCGTTACTGACCGCACTCGCTGAGATTTTTGAGCCGCAACGGCTGGCCTTTGATATGGATGGCGTGTTGATTGATACCACCGACAGTTATGACCAATGCATTATTAAAACCGTGTATCAATTGTCTCAGGTCACCGTTCAACAACAAGACATTAAAACCCTCAGATCTGCCGGCGGCTATAACAATGACTGGGATTTAACCCTGGCGCTATTGCGTGAACGTGACTATCAGGGCGAATTACAAGAAGTGATTGACATTTTTCAACGCTTTTACCTGGGCACCGAAACCCAAGCCGGTCTGATTGAACAGGAACGGACACTGATTTTAACCTCATTAATTAAACTTATCTCACAACACAAGACACTCAAGACCGCGGTGGTCACCGGTCGACCGCGAAGCGAAGCCCAACTGGGGCTTAAAAAGCTCAACTGGCAACCGCATGATGTCATCAGTGCCGATGATGTCAGTCAACAAAAACCCGACCCCGAAGGGCTGTTAAAACTCAGTCATCAAGGGGACAGTCAAAAAGGTGGTTTTTGGTTTATCGGCGACACCGTCGATGACATGCAGGCCGGCCGGGCCGCCGGTTATGTGTGTGTCGGTATCGGTGCAGATAAGCACCTATTAATGCAAGCCGGTGCTGATGTGGTACTGGACAATGTTAACCAACTGGAGTCTCTCTTATGATAGCCCTAACCCGTGAAACCAAAGAAACCCGCATAAAACTTGATTTGGATATTACCGGTGACAGTACCCAAAGTACCATCAATTCCGGGCAACCGTTTTTCGATCATATGTTGGATCAGTTAGCCACCCATGCCGGTTGGTACTTACAACTTGAAATGGACGCTGACTGGCAGGTGGATGATCATCACGGCATTGAAGATGTCGCCATATGTCTGGGTCAGGCGCTTAAAAAGGCCTGGCAAGCAGGTGTCGGCAATCAACGTTACGGCCAACGCTTGTTGCCCATGGATGAAACCCTGACCACCTGTGCAGTGGATTTGTGCGGACGACCCTATGCGGTTATCAATTTACCTTTTTCTCAGGCCATGCTGGGTGGAATCAACACCGAAATGTGGTCACATTTTTTCTACACGCTGGCCATCAACGGCGGATTTTGTTTGCACCTGAATAACCAGTATTTTGGCAATAATCATCACCTGGTGGAAAGCAGTTTTAAGGCATTGGCCTATGCGTTAAAAGAGGCTTTGACACCCGCTAATCAACAACGCACAACCAAAGGTGTGTTATGAAGCCGGTGATTATTATTGATTTAAATTCAGGCAATTTACTGAGCTTAGAAAATGCCTTGCGTCGCAACGATCTGCCCTTGAGCCGTATCCAACAACCTGAAGCCTATGATTTTAGCGGTGATGAAATCCTGGTTTTACCGGGCCAGGGACGTTTTGCTTTTATCAGCGAACGCATGAACGATTTAGGCTGGCGCCACTTTCTCACTGACTGGATCTCACGCGGTGGTCATTTGGTGGGCATTTGTGTCGGCATGCAAATTTTGTTCGAAGGCAGCGATGAAGATCCAAAAGCCGCTGGTTTAGGTTATTTTCAGGGTCGTTGCCAGCGTTTACAACATCCAAAAACACCCATGGTTGGTTGGGCCCGATTAGACAGCGATAAACTTAATATGAAGGACCAATATGCCTATTTTGTTAATTCCTATGCAGTCAGCGACAGTCCATCCTGCACGGCAAAGGTGACTTATGGACAGTCGTTTTGTGTCGCAGTGCAAAAAAACCGTGTCTTTGGCTTTCAGTTTCACCCGGAAAAATCAGGCCGTTTCGGCCGGGAGTTGTTACACCATGTCTGTCAATAAATACGTGTCTGATTTAACCCCACGGATTATTCCCTGTCTCGATGTCGCTGCCGGGCGGGTCGTGAAAGGCACCCGTTTTAAGCAGCTCGTTGATATGGGTGATCCGGTTGAACTGGCGCTGAAATATGAACAGCAGGGTGCCGATGAACTGGTGTTTTTGGACATTAAAGCCAGTGTTGATAAGCAACCATCGGCGTTAGCCATGGTCACAGCGGTGGCGATGAGTCTGTCGATTCCGTTTGCCGTCGGCGGCGGTATCAAAACCATGGATGACGTGCACCGTTTCTTTCATGCCGGGGCCGATAAAGTGACCTTAAACACCATGGCAGTGAGTGAACCTGATCTTATCAATCAAATAAGTCGTCAATACGGCAGCCAGAGCATTGTCGTGGCGATTGATGTCAACCGGGAAGCCGATGGTGAATTGGCGATTTATACCCACGGCGGCAGTCAAAAAGCAGCCCTGGATTACCACCAATGGGTCAGGGAAGTGGTGGATCGCGGTGCCGGTGAAATCCTGCTGACGGCCATGCACAAAGATGGCACCGGCAGTGGCTTTGACTGTGAGCTGTTAGCTGCTTTTGGGACTGATTATCCAGTCCAAATCATTGCCTCGGGCGGCGCCAGGGAGCCTAAAGATTTTTATGACGCCATAAAAGCCGGTGCCGATGCGGTTTTGGCCGCCGGTATTTTTCACCGTAACGAATACAGTGTTACTGATATCAAAGATTATTTAATAAAAAAAAATATAACCATGAGGACAACTTTATGATGATTCCTTCCATCGATCTGATGAACGGCAAAGCCGTACAACTACAACAGGGTCAAAAGAAAGTCATTGAACGGGATGATGTGTTTGAACTGCTCGATGAGTTTTCGCTGTATGGCGAAGTGGCACTTATCGACCTCGATGCCGCCATGGGTCAGGGCGATAATCAGTTACTGATTGAACAATTGCTGCAGCGAAAACCCTGCCGGGTCGGCGGTGGTATCCGCGATTTGGCCACCGCCCGGCGTTATCTTGCCGCCGGGGCCAGTAAAATCATTTTAGGCACCTCGGCCAGTGCAGACTGGGTCAAACAATTACCCAAAAACGCCCTGATTTTTGCCATCGATGCCAAAGGTGATTACCTCACCACCCACGGCTGGCAGCAGACCCAAACACAGACAGTCAGCGATGCCATCTCTGAATTAGGCCCTTATTGCGGTGAGTTTTTATACACGCAGGTTCATAATGAGGGCATGATGCAAGGCATTGACAAACCCCGCATCGCCGCTGTTATCGAACAATCGGCTGTGCCGGTCACCGTTGCCGGCGGTATTTCCACGGTATCCGATTTAACCTGGATTGCACAACAGGGTGGTCATGCCCAGATTGGTATGGCGATTTATTCCGGTGCGATAAAATTAGACGAGGCATTGATGGCCATGGTGGACTTTGACAAAGCCGACTTGGTGCCCACCGTGGTGCAGGACATCGACAGCCGTCAGGTACTGATGCTGGCCTATTCAAACCGCGAATCACTGCAGCAAGCCTTGCAACAAAAACGCGGCATTTATTTCTCACGTTCTCGGCAGCAATTATGGCGCAAAGGTGACAGCAGCGGTGATGTGCAGACACTGATGCAAGTGGACGTGGATTGTGATGGTGACACACTGTTATTTTTGGTCAAGCAAAGCAACAAAGCCTGTCATCTCAATCGCTACAGCTGCTTTGCCAGTCAACAATTGCCGTTCTCACTGGACTATCTGGATGCTGTTTTTAATGCCCGGCTGGCAGCACCAACCGAAGCAGCCAGTTTTACCCAAGAATTGCTGAACAGCAGCGCTTTACAAATTGAAAAGTTAGAAGAAGAGTGCCAGGAATTGATTGCAGCCAAATCGCTCCATGACGTCCGCTGGGAAGCTGCTGATGTGGTGTTCTTTACTTTGGCCATGGCCAAAGCGCGCGGCATAAGCCACAAAAACATTATTAATGAATTAAGGAGCCGCAACCATGAACGCTGATATTAGATTAATTCAAGATTACCAACGTCCAGCCATGTGCCAACAAACTGCCATCGTAAATACTGTGCAGGATATAATGCAACAAGTGGTCAGCCGGGGAGACGCCGCCATCGAACAATTCAGCCGTGATATTGATGGCTTTAGTCCCAAACTCATTGAGCTGAAAGAATTTGCTGATTATGATTTAAGCTTTGAACTCAAAACAGCGATTAAAAGCAGCCACCAACGCATAAAAAAATTCTGCAGTTTTCAGGCTGATGGCCTCAAAACCTCTTCTTTTCAGGATGATTGTGGTGAATACACCTCGCTGTATCAGCCGATTGAACGTATTGGTGCTTATATCCCCGGGGGTCGTTTCCCGCTTATTTCCACCGCACTGATGACCTTAACCCCTGCGCAAGTGGTCGGTTGTCCGGTACGAATCGCCTGTTCCCCCAGTAATCACCCGGCCATTCTGGCCGCGGCCTCACTGGCAGGTGCCACAACATTTTTACAGCTGGGCGGAGCGCAAGCCATTGCCGCATTGTCCTACGGCTGGCAAGATATTTCACCGGTTGATATGGTGGTTGGTCCCGGCAATGCCTACGTCAATCAAGCCAAAGCACAAATTCAACACCGCACCAAAATAGATACCCTGGCCGGACCCAGTGAGTTATTAATTTACGCCAATGAGGTTCAACACATCGATTGGCTGGTGGCCGATGCCCTGGCGCAAGCCGAACATGACCCGGCCGCAGTCAGTGTGGTAGTCAGTGAATCCTTATCATTATTAAATCAAATTAAAGCCCTGTTAATGGCCCATAATAAATCCAAAAGCTTATTCCAGCAGGATAACATTGTATTACTGCACAGCAATCACCGCAGTCACAGTATTCAATTCATCAATGAATTCGCACCTGAACATCTACAAATCTGTGCCCCAGGTGTCAATCCCGGTTTGTTTAAAAATTATGGCGCTTTATTCTTGGGTGAAAATTCAGCGGTGGCATTTGGAGATTATTGCAGTGGTCCCAACCACACCCTACCCACCGCCGGTGCGGCCAAGTATTCAGGTGGACTAAGTGTCCATCAGTTTTTAAAGGTATTGACACGACAAAAGATATCAAACCGGGGCCGTTCTGCTTTGGCTAAAATTGCCACTGAAATGGCCCGGGCTGAAGGCTTAATTGAGCATCAAAACAGCGCCGAATTACGCCAATCGAAATAACGGTCAATTATTTTTCAGCCACTGAAAGAAATGCTTTTCAACCATTTTTATGTTGTCATTGTCATGAAACTGTCACACTTGACTACCATAATGGCACAAATTGTTGAGGGTTATTGATAACCCTTGTGTTGCAAAACTGAACTGGATCCGTCAATAGCAACGTGTCCGTTAAATTGGTGAATTATCATGACAAATTTTATTTCTCAAATGCTCGGCCGCTCACCGGTTGAGCCGCTGCAAGAACACATTAAAGTGGCCTGTAAAGCCGCCTTTTTACTGCCTGATTTATTTGCGGCAGCTAATCTCAATGATTGGGTGAAGGTCAATAAAATAACACAGGAAATCAGAGATTTAGAAAATTTAGCCGATGACATGAAAATGGATATACGTTCCAACATGCCGAAAAGTTTATTTATGCCGGTGCCCCGACAGGATTTGTTGGAGCTGTTGTTGGTGCAGGATAAGGTTGCCAATATCAGCAAGCAAATTGCCGGCATGGTTCGTTTAAGAAAAATGCAAATCCCAGATGCCCTGATTGATAGTTTTAACGCCTTTGTCAACCGTTGTATGCAAGCAGCCAAAAAAGCCAAGCACAGTGTTTATGAATTAGACGAACTTTATGCCACCGGTTTTCGTGGTGTTGAAGTACAAACGGTCGAAAAAATGATTGCCAAACTGGGCAGCATTGAAACCGAAACCGACAACCAACAAACTGATATTCAGGAAAAACTGTTCTTAATGGAACAAGAATTACCTCCAATTGAAGTGATGTTTTTATACCGCTTGATCGATATGGTCGGTGGCATCGCTGATTATGCCGAACGCATCGGACGTCGTTTAGAAATCTTACTCGCCAAATAAAGGAGGCCTTATGGAATATCAAATGACCTACATTGTATTGGCGGCCATCTTTGGCGGCTTTATGGCCTGGGGCATTGGCGCCAATGATGTCGCTAACGCCATGGCAACCTCCGTTGGATCAAAAGCCATTACCATTAAACAAGCAATTATTATTGCAGCGATATTTGAGTTCGCCGGTGCTGTGTTAGCCGGTGGTGCCGTGACTTCAACCATCCGCAAAGGCATCATCACCGCAGACAGCATTAATAGCCAACCCGAATTGTTGATTTTTGGTATGTTATCCTCGTTGTTGGCGGCCGGTATATGGTTATTAATTGCCTCCAGACGGGGTTGGCCAGTATCCACAACCCATTCTGTGATTGGTGCGGTGGTTGGCTTTGCCGCGGTCGGTATCGGCACTGAGGCCATTCAATGGAGCAAGGTGGTGGACATTGTTTTAAGCTGGGTGGTGACCCCGGTGATTGCCGGAATTTTGGCATATTTTATCTTTCAATCAGTGCATCACCTTATTTTAAAACAAAAAGATCCCTTATCTCGTGCCAAGCGCTATGTGCCTTTTTATATGTTCATCACGGCTTTTGTGTTGACATTGGTGACCATTAAAAAGGGCTTAAAACACATTGGCCTGCATTTAACAGATGTTGAAGCTTATGGCTTAGCGGTCCTATTTGGTATTGTGGTGGCTGTGATTGGTGCTTTCTTTATCAATAGAATCAAACCCAACAAAGAAAAAGAAAAGCGCTTCCATTTTTATACGGTGGAACGGGTTTTTGCGGTGCTGATGGTTATCACGGCCAGTGGTTTGGCCTTTGCTCATGGCTCCAATGATGTGGCCAATGCGGTTGGTCCACTGGCTGCCGTAATTTCCACTGCAAAAAGTGGTGTGGTGGCGGCTAATTCATCGTTGGAAACCTGGGTTTTGATGCTGGGTGCGGTGGGTATTGTTATTGGCCTGGCCACTTACGGTGTGCGAGTAATCCGTACCGTTGGCCAGAAAATAACGCATTTAACACCCTCTCGCGGGTTTGCCGCTGAATTGGCCGCTTCCACCACCATTGTGGTGGCATCGGGCACAGGTATGCCAATTTCCACCACCCAAACATTGGTCGGCGCAGTCTTGGGGGTTGGCATGGCCCGCGGTATTTCTGCCATTGACCTGAAAGTGGTGCGCAATATTTTCGCTTCCTGGGTGGTCACCATCCCGGCGGGTGCCGCTTTGTCCATTATCTTCTTTTTTATCTTTAGATTTATTTTTGGATAAAATACATTGAATTAAACCGCTCAAAGAACCCGTTTATACAACGGGTTTTTTTATGACATCAGGCATTTTGTAAATAATGCAATCCACTTTATGGTGTTTTGTTTTTGAACAAGGGTGACTTTTTAATTTTCCATTTCGTTAAGATAAATTTGCCTAAGGTGGACAGTATTTTTAAACCATAAATACTGCTGTCTTTAAAGCTGATGCTGGAGGCCTCCGGAAAATATCGCACCGGCATCGGCGCATCACCGAGTTTAAAGCCATGATAGACCGCCTGTGTAATGAGCTCGGCATCGAATGAAAAGTTATCGGAATTATCATTAAACGGGATGGCTTCTAATACCCGGCGGTGATACACGCGAAAGCCTGAATGCCCCTCC
>QQUO01000273.1 GCA_008501575.1 Pseudomonadota bacterium | reverse complement strand
ATGCCATGTTTTCGTCAAAAAGGCTTGCCGGTTGTTGCTGACAGTTGCGGCTTGCTTGCTGTTCTATGAGGTTTTTTAATGCGGTTTTATGCAATGGTTTGACGATACATTGACAAAACTGTGGATGCGACGTACAGTCGATTTGCTCAGCTGAAACGGCAATAATGGGTGTTTCCCTGTGTTGGCTTAATTGTTTTATGCGAGCAGCGGCCGTTACACCATCCATGGGTTGCATGCGAATATCCATAAGAATTAAATCAAAAGGCTGTTGCTGACAAGTCGATAGCGCGCCCTCGCCGCTGTCTACTTCAGTGACATGATGTTGCCATTGGGTTAAAATGGTTTTTAAATACAAGCGGTTGATGTGATTATCATCAACCACCAATATGTGTAATTGATCCATGGTTACAATTCCCTGTGTTGTCCTGTTAACGCTAAGATTACCGATGAAATAAAAAAAAAGCAAGCATGTTAAAACGTTATCAAAGGAACATAAAAAGTATTAATAAGCTTTCTTTTGCTTTATTGCTGCTCACGGCTCCTTTTTTACAAGCCAAAGAGGTTGCTGTGCGGTTAACCGAATTACAAATAAAAAACCAGCAACAACAGACAATGGTTAACATAGATAAGTTGTTTTTAGCACCGGATATAACAATTGAAAAGATTCAATACCAATGCCGTGGTGCCGTTGCTCTATATCCCACCCACCACTGCCAACAAGCAGAATTGGCCTTTGATTTACAACAAAATAGATTAAATTTAACAGGTCAGGTCTTTTATGATGCCGTCACGCAATTGCTTAAAGTGGATGCAGTGGATAACAATGACACCCTGGTTCTTAGTTATGACAGTCGCCGGCAAAGACAAGACGTCCAATTAAAAGAATTGCCCATAAAACAATGGCTTCCACCTTTATTTAAACCCATCAAAGACAACCTTAAAGCCATTGTCAATGGCATGATTGGGGTGTCCTTAGAACAGGGTGTTATTGCAAGTCTTAACCCTATAAGGTTTTCAGGTTTGGATTATGAACACAGTGATGATTTAATCGCTTTAGGTCTTGAAGGACAGGTAACTTTTAACTGGGACAGTCAACAGCAGACCGTAACGGCGGCATTGGCCATTGACCAGGGAGAGGCATTGTTGCAACAGGTCTATATTGATTTTTTTGAGTTTCCGCTTCAGCTGTCAGTGAATATTAACCTTGGTGGTGATCACTATGATGTCAATTGGCAACTCACTCATGACACCGCCTTTGCTGCCGATGGTGATGTAACTTTTAATGAGTTTTTTGAAATCGGTTCCTGGCAAGGCCGATTAGAGATCAAAGACAGCACCTTATTTAACCAACACATCAGCAACAGTGTTTTGGAAATATATGGTTTTAGCAAAAACCAGGCGGCCGGTGGCTTTTTGTTAACAGTAACCGGTCAACACAACCAGATCGAACATGTGACGGTCGATTTTAATGATTTTTCATTCAGCAACCAAAAACGTAAATTGGCCATCACCGCACTCAATGGTGACATCGATTGGCAATGGCAGCAAACCAGCCAGCCATCCAATTTATCCTGGCAATCTTTGATTTTATCCGGTTTGCCTGTGAGCGAGGCAAGCATGAACTTTAATTTAAGTGAAGATGAGTTTAGTCTATATGGTCGGCACCAATTCCCGGTTTTTGACGGTGCTTTGGTTATTCAGCGCTTTACCGTCAATGATTTTTTCGGTAATGAACCAGCCGAGGTAAAAATGGATGCTGAGATTGAACCCATCTCCTTACGGCCCATTTCACAGGCTTTGGATTGGCCGGAACTGGCGGGTCAAATCAGTGGTCAGTTGCCGGGAATGGTTAAATCAGGTAATGTCATTGAGTTTGCCGGTACTTTACACTTATCGGTTTTTGATGGATCAATTCGATTTAAAAATTTATCCATGGAACGTTTGTTTGGGGTGGCACCGGTGATTGCTGCTGATGTGGATATTAATTTATTGGATTTGGCTTTGTTAACCATGACCTATGATTTTGGTTTAATCACCGGTCGTTTGTCCGGAAATATTAACCAACTTCGAATAACTAACTGGAAAGTGGATCGTATGGATGCCACCATTTATAGTGTCAAAACAAAAGCGAGCGAACAGACCATCAGTCAAAAGGCGATTGAAAATATATCCGCCATTGGTGGTATCAAAGGCGCCATATCCCGCACCTTTTTGCGGTTTTTCGAACAATTTAAATATAAAAAAATTAAGCTGAGTTGTAAACTTCATAATTCAGTGTGTCAAATCGGTGGTTTAAATAACCATGATGGTCGTTTTACCATCGTCGAAGGGGGCGGTTTACCGAAAATTAATATTGTTGGTTTTGCGCGCGAAATCAACTGGGATGTATTTATTGGTCGACTGTTAAATGCCAGTTATGATTCTTAGAATTTAAATTCAGTTACCGTTAACCCCTTTTCGTTATAATACATTTATTTAAGATGGAGTATTCCTATGAAATCATGGTATCAACCCGGTATTTTACTTGGCTTTTTGTTGGTGACCGCCTGTGTCACCATTAATGTTTACTTTCCGGCGGCTGAAATGGAATCAGCGGCTGAAAAAATTGTTCGGGATGTGTTACAAGAAGACAATCAAAACACCGAGCCCGTGGATAATCCACAAGGTTTTTATAATAAGCAACCAAAAAGCTCTTTTTTAGCATCCATCAATCCGCTTAATTTCATTATTGGTCGCGCCCATGCTCAACCCAAGGCAGACATCACTTTGTCGTCACCGGCGATTGATGCCATTACCACACGGATGAAACAGCGGGTGAATGACTATTTGCGTGATTATCTGAATCAAAATGTGGTGGGATTTACCAATGATGGTTTGGTTGAAATTGTAAATATTGATCAATTAGACTTAAAACAACGACAAGCGGTTAAAAAAGTGGTGGCCGACGAGAACCGTGATCGCATTGCCTTATACCGTGAAATGGCCATTGCCAACGACCACCCTGAATGGGAAGATCAAGTGCGCCAGGCCTTTGTTAAACAGTGGATTGCACAAGCCCAATCGGGTTGGTTGTATCAGGATAATTCCGGCCGTTGGGTGAATAAATAAATTATGACAAGAAGACGTCAGCGCTTACCGCAAGAACCCATCGAGCTGGAGATTACCGATTTAAGTCATGATGGCCGAGGCATTGCCCGCCATCATGACAAGGTGGTGTTTGTACAGAATGCCTTACCCGGTGAAAAAGTGGTGGCTAAATTAAACCGTCGAACCCGACATTTTGATGAAGCCACCGCCACAAGTATTGCCAATCAGTCTAATGATCGGGTGGCGCCGGCTTGTGAGTTTTATGACCGCTGTAATGGTTGTTCCATGATGCATGTCAGTGATGGCAAACAAATTGAATTTAAATTTAATACTTTAAAATCAAATCTAGAAAAAATGGCCGAATTGCAGCCGATTCAATGGTTACCTCATTTAAGTGATCGCCACTGGCATTATCGTCGCCGAGCACGTTTAAGTGTCAAATGGGTGCCGGGAAAGGATAAGGTTTTGGTTGGTTTCCGTGAGAAAAATGGTCGTTTCGTGGCAGATATGGATTATTGTCTGGTCCTTGAAAAACCATTGGCAGCGCTGATTAAACCGTTACAAGAATTGGTGATGAAAATGGCCATCAAGACTTTTATCCCACAAGTGGAATGTGCCCTCAGTGATCATCAACCCGCCTTAATCATGCGTCATATGCGGCCGGTTCCGGAGGCGGATAAAATTTTATTACTTGAATTTGCTCAACATCATGATATTCAATTATTTTTACAATCAAAAGGTCCTGACACGGTAACGCCGATTCAACCAGACTATAATGCTTTGTCCTTTGACTTGCCGCAACAGGCGTTAAGTTATGAATTTTTACCCAATGATTTTATCCAGGTCAATCAGAATATGAATGAAAAGATGATTGAGCAGGTGTTGTCAGTCATGGATTTAAGCAGCGAGGCTAAGGTGCTTGATTTATTTTGTGGTTTGGGTAACTTTAGTTTACCCATGGCACGCCACAGCCAACAAGTAATTGGCGTTGAAGGAGATCAGCAATTGGTGCAACGTGCCCGCCACAATGCCACACTCAATAAATTAAACAATGTTGATTTTTTTACCGCTGATTTAACCAAAGAGCACAGCCAAAGTGCCTGGTTCCAACAGGATTTTAGTCATGTTTTGATTGATCCGCCGCGCAGTGGCGCCTGGGAAGTTTTACCGTTGATTGCAAAAACATCGGCTGACACTTTAGTTTATGTTTCTTGTCACCCGGCCAGTCTGGCCAGAGACAGTAAGTGTCTGGTACAGGAATTTGGATTTGAGATGCAGTCTGCCGGGGTTATGGACATGTTTCCCCATACTTCACATGTGGAATCAATGGCTGTATTTAAACGGACAAAACCATGAAATTATTGGCCATTATTATTGCATTTGGATTTTTTCACTGGTTAGGCAAGCCCAAAGCCCTGCAAGCATTTGGTTGGTGGAAAAAAATCCTAAACTATGGGCAAAACCAAAAATGGTTTAAACCCGAATGGTTGAAATCATTGCTTTTGCTCATTGTGGTAACACTTATAGTGTCCTTGTTGGCGTGGATATTAAAGCGACAGCATGACCATGAATTGTGGTACTTGATATTCAATAGTGTTATTTTATATTATTGTCTGGGACCTGAACAACTGGAAATTGATGCCCGTCACATACAGTCCACAGAAGAAGATGATAGCATGGAATGGGTGGTCAATGAATTGACCAATGAAGCCCTACACCGCTGGTTTGCGGTTATTTTTTGGTTTGTGTTATTGGGTGCCGGTGGTGCTGTTTTATACCGCCTATTTGATCAGATGTTAAAGCATTTAGCGCCGCCTTCTGATTCTATACTGAACCGGCTTTATAATTTGCTGTCTTATCCGGTGATTTGGTTAATGGTCTTGTCCTTATTGGTCGCCAGTGATTTTGACCGCATTTGGCGGCATTGTAAACGTTATTTAAAACAAAAAAATTGGTATCAACAGCAACTTCCACTGCTTTATGAAGCGATGGATTTTGCGGTTGAAAATTGCGAAATTGATGATTATAAATCTGATGATATTTTAACCATCCGCAACACCACCTTATCGGTGCTTAAACGCATGCTTATGGTGTGGTTGGTGTTGGTGGCTTTTATTGTCATATTGACCATAGGATAGCGAAATGAAAAACATGAAGATACAAATTTTATTACTTATAACGCTGATTGTGTTGCAGGGTGATTTATCGGCAAAACTCTATAAATGGGTCGATGAGGATGGCAAAGTGCATTACAGTGACAAGGTGCCACCTGAGTACATTGACCAGGCCCGGGAAGAGCTGAATAAATCAGGTGTTGTAAAAGGTTCAGTAGATCGTGCATTGACCCCTGAAGAGCGCCAACAACAGGCCGCTGAACTGGCGCGCCAACAACAGCAAGCACAGCAGCAAGCTGAACTAAAAAAACAACAACAAGCGGAAAGAAATAAACTGATCAAATCGTACAGCAATGCCGACCAGATTACCCGCCTGAAAAATGAACGTATCAATGCTTTACAACGTAACATCGAGTTGGCGGAAGAGAATTTAATTATTCAAAAACGTAATTTGGACGATTTATTGAAACGGGCGGCTGATCGAGAGCGCAGTGGTGGGGTGGTGTCTGATGCCTTTACGGCTCAAATTGAAAAAAGTCGCGAACAAATCAAGAACCAGCAAATGTTTATTTTTGACAAAACCGAAGAAATTAAAGCCACCGAAGAAAAATACGATAATGAACTGGCTAAATATTTATATTACACCGGCCAAACCAAATCGATTGAAACCTTTAAAGACACTGGTGACACACAAACTATAAAAGAAGATCAATAACGGACACGATGAAATTGAGATAGTAAGGCTGAGTGAAAAAATTTCACTCAGTTTTCACGGTGTTTATTGAACAATATTTAATTCATAATTAAAAAAAGGGGGTACCATGAAAAATTTATTTTTTTTGCTTTGTCTGCTGTGGACTATGCAAGCTTATGGTGGCAGCCGTCAGCTGGGCACCGGGGCAGTGATGCAAATTGAAGGTGCATCCGGCAGTGGCATCGTTCCCTGGGCAACCATTGCCGGTTATGGTGAATCCGATGAAACGGATATCACAGCGGCCTACACGTTTTTAGATACCGATGATTATGAATTTGAAGCCCAGGGTGTTGCGGTGGGATGGCTCAACCGATTCGAGATTTCTCTGGCAAGACAATCACTTGATTTGGTGACTTTGGGTCCGGCCATCGGCTTACCCGGAGCCACTTTACGGCAAGATGTGTTCGCTGCTAAAGTCAGAATAGCCGGTAATCTGGTTTACACAAACATGCCGCAAATTGCCTTTGGTGTCCAGTATAAAAAAAATAAAAACTTCACCATTCCGGGTCTGGTCGGAGCCAGAGATGACAGTGGAGTGGATTATTATCTCAGCGCCAGTAAGCTGTTTTTAGCCAAACCCTTTGGCTTTAACGGTTTTGCCACCGTGACATTACGTTCAACCCAAGCCAATGAAACTGGTTTATTGGGCTTTGGCGGTGACCTGGGCTCCCGTCACCTGAATTTGGAAACCTCGCTTGGGTTGTTTTTAAACAGTTCCTGGGCAGTGGGTTTTGATTTTCGTCAAAAGCAATCTAATTTGAGCTTTGCTTCGGAAAGCCACTGGCGTGATGTGTTTATTGCTTGGATTCCAAACCGCCACCTTTCAGTGGTGGCCGCTTATGCTGATTTGGGTGATGTGGCGACATTGTCCGATCAACAAGGGTTTTATCTATCCATCAACGGGAGTTTTTAATGAACAATCAAACCACATTTCAATGGCTAACAGCGGCTCTGTTACTGTGCTTATTGGCTTTTCAACCGTTGCCGGCAGCAGATAATCAGCTTTATCATGAGTTGGGGGGGCAGCCGACGGTTGACCGTATAACACATGAATTATTAGATCGCATTTTAGTGAATGAAAAAATTGCTTTTTTGTTTGAAGACACCAATCGTGAAGAATTGCATGAAAAAATTGCCAATCAAATTTGCATGGAAACCGGTGGTCCTTGTGATTATGAAGGTCTTGATATGATAGAAGCGCACAGTGGTATGGACATTAAATATTCTGAGTTTGATGTCTTTGTGTCAGACTTTATTGCCGCCATGGAAGCGGCACAGGTGCCTTATCGTTTGCAAAACAGGGTGCTGGCAATATTCGCACCGATGCGTGAAGACATTACCTACGAATAAGCTTTTATGAAAAGAATTTGATGGCTTTAAGTTGTTGCGCCACCTGGTCAACAGATTGAGGTCGGTCAGCGGGTTTTTTGGCTAAACAGGCGCGAATCAGTTCATTCAATGCAGGCGGGGCATCCGACCAAAAATCGTTGATTTCGGGGGGTTGTTCTGCGACATGTTTGAGCATTAATTGCTCCAGGTCTTTATCATAAAAGGGACGTTTGCCGACAAACATTTCCATCAGCAGAATCCCCAGAGAATAAATATCAGAGCGTTCATCGACACCGTGCCCCTGGGCCTGTTCCGGCGAGATGTAGCCTATGGTACCGCCGATTTCGAGGTCTTTACTGATTTGACCAATGACATTATCAACCGAGGCAATACCAAAATCCATTAATTTAACGGACGTGTCAAGTTCAATAATAATGTTGGCTGGTTTTAAGTCACGATGAATAACCCCTTCTTTATGGGCAGCGGCCAAACCACGACAAATATGAATGGCGGCATGTCTGGCCGCATAGGGCCGCATTTTACCGGCATGTTTAATGATCTGGTCCAGCGTAAAACCTTGCACATACTCCATGGAAATAAAGACTTTATCTCCGATCTGACCATAGTCATGAATACGCACGACATTGGGATGACTGATACGTCGTGCCATGCGAATTTCATCTTTGAGCTGGTCAATGGCTTGTTTGGATTGTTGCCGATTTTTAAGTACCTTTAAGGCCACCACTTCATCCAGTTCCTGGTCTTTGGCCTTAAATACCGCGCCCATACCGCCAACACCGATGCTTTGTAAAATTTGAAAGCGTTGACCAATCACTTTGCCAGGAGCAATAAGGTCTTTCTTTAATTGTGGTGCGATACTTTGTTGTGATTGCTTACTCAGTTGCACCATGTGCTTGGCTAAACTCTCACGGCCCCGGATATCATTGGCTAAGGTATGGATTGAACTATTTAATACCGCCAGATCAGCCCCTACTTTTTGAGGAAATTCAGCATTGTATTCGCCGCCGGCCATTAATTGGCTGGCCTGACTAATTTTACGTAAGGGTACTAAGGTGGTGCGAACAATCCAGGCGGCAATGATAAATGCCACAATAATCATGATGGCTCCGACCAACAATAACGCGTTTCTGGTCTTGTTAAAGGGGGCCAATATAACATCGGATGCCACAGCGTTAAAATAATACAAATTTTGATTTTCAGCCATGACAGAGAGTTGACTTTGGTAAAGTCTTTCTTCGATACGCTGTTCCTGGATTGATTGTTCCGTCGCTGGCCATTGTTGCTTTAAATTCGACTTAATGTGTTGCTTTTGATTTAGATTAAAAGTACCGGCCAACACTGAAACCTGATTTTTTTGCCGATGCAATATCGCGATATCGGTACCGGTTAATTGTTTAATATCTGTGGCCAGGGAGTTATCAATTCGGGTTGACGTCATTAAAAAACCCACCAGGTTACTGCCACGCGCCAGGGGCACCACAGCAGATTGATAAAATTCTGTGCCTTCGTGCCAAAAACCACTGACCGGAATCAGTGTTTCGATGGCTTTTGTCATCAGTGGCTGATCATTCAGGTCGCGTCGGGGGGCAGTGGGCTGATCTGATCGTGCCACCATTTGGCCATCAACTGTGGCCACCAGGGCGACATCAAAGCCATACTGCTGTTGTCGTTCTCGCAGTAAATCAGCAATTGAAGACGTGTCAATTTGATTACTATTGTCATCCAGTTGAAACAGTGATTGGGCGATATACGCGACAAAGGCCGGGTCAGACGCCACCAGCAGGGTCACCAGTTCCAGTTGTCGGGATTTTTGAGTAACAAATTCATTTTCAATGAGTTGGCTGCTATTGAGTTTTTCACGGATGGTTTGCTCGGCCATGTTTTGGCCAAAATATAATGTCACTAAAATGGTCACAGCCACCGTTATACTAATCAGAGCAATGACAGTCCAGGTTAATTTTGTACTGAGCTTTAAGCTTTGTTTCATGTGTGTTTAATCTCTGCTTGGACGGTACGATTTGCCAAACTTATTACTGTGTTTAGGTACTTTTGGTCGGGTTATTTGTACGGTTTTATCAATCTCATAAACAGAATTGGCGGCATTGATATTAGCTGATATTTGTTCACCGCGGGGGTGCCAAAAAGACAATCGACCGGCCGTTTGCGGCAAGCCTGCCAAGTGATATCGACCGTCGCTGTCAGCATAGGTGAAGTAGGGGGTGTCAAGTACGATAACATCGGCTTGCATATTGTGATGAACATTACAGTGCACATAGACAATACCACTGTCCTTAAATACATGATCTTTAGAGGTGCCTTGAGAATACAGCCCTAAATCAAAACTATTTCCCGGTGTTACTGAAAAGACATTATGCAAAATGGTGTCTTTCACAGGAAATTGTACGGTGCTGCCGCGGGTTATGGCCAGTACGTCGGGTTTAAAGCGTTTGTTTTCAGTGACAATGGTGTGGGTTTTTGTTGGTAACTGCAGCTTGTTGTCACCAGAAGGTTGAAAATAGACCACTGTTTTATTGATTTCAGCATTTGTCCGGCGAATTTTTGACTGATTTAAGTTAATGCGGCCGGAAATAGACATCTGTTCAACCACAGGTTCTGCAACCACAGGTTCTGCAACCACAGGTTCTGTAACCACAGGTTCTGTAACCACAGGTTTTGCAACCACAGGTTCTGCAACCACAGGTTTTGCAACCACAGGTTCTGCAACCACAGGTTCTGTAACCACAGGTTTTGCAACCACAGGCTCAGTAACCACAGGTTCAGTAACCACAGGCTCAGTAACCACAGGCTCAGTAACCACAGGTTCTGTGACTACAGAGTGGACTTTATCCTTTTCTGTTAAATCAATGGCCGGCTGCATTTCAGTGTTGGGTTCCTGCTTAGGCTGTTGATTTTTTGTTTTTATGCTGTGCTGACCACAGGCTGTCAGCAGTAAAAATAAGCAGGTAAAAAGTAAAGTACGAACAAGCATAGGCTGAAATGACATCTTTTTCGGGTTTTGAAAAATCATCATAATCGCATAATCCTTAAATCAATACCACAAAAAAAGATTAGTCTGTTGGGATTTTCATTGATATGGGTCTTTAGACACTGTCACTTTGATCAAGCCTCAAGTAAAATGGTTCCTTTTTTTAAATGGAATAAAGACAGCCATGTCCAGAGAACTTGATAAACTTGATTTGTTTAATGTCAATGCCATGCTTAATGATGAACAGCGCATGGTGAAAGAATCCATTGGCCGTTGGGTTGATGAACGATTTTTGCCCATTGTGGCAGATCATTTTGAAGCCCATACCTTTCCGATGGAGTTGGTCCCGGAAATGGCGGACTTGGGCTTATTTGGCAGCACCATTCAGGGTTATGAATGTGCCGGTTTAGATTACATGTCTTATGGTCTTATTTGTCAGGAATTGGAACGTGGAGACAGTGGTTTAAGAAGCTTTGCTTCGGTACAGAGTTCCTTGTGCATGTACCCCATTGATGCCTTTGGTTCTGAGGAGCAGAAGCAACGCTGGTTACCGCCGATGGCGCGTGGTGAAGTGATTGGGTGTTTTGGTCTCACAGAAGCCCATGCCGGTTCTGATCCTGCGTCCATGAAAACCCGGGCCAAAAAAGACGGTGATGATTGGATTATTAACGGCTCAAAAATGTGGATTACCAACGGTTCGGTGGCAGATATTGCCATTGTTTGGGCACAAACCGATGAAGGTATTCAGGGGTTTATCATTGAAAAAGACATGCCTGGATTTGACACCGAACTCATTACCCGCAAAATGTCTTTACGGGCTTCAGTCACTTCAGCTTTGTTTTTTGACGATGTGCGGGTGCCGGACAGTAATCGATTGGCAAAAGTTAAAGGCTTAAAAGGGCCATTAAGTTGTTTGTCCAATGCCCGTTTTGGTATTTCCTTTGGTCCTATTGGTGCCGCACAAGCCTGTTTGCAGGAGGTCCTGGATTACACCGCTGAGCGTGTTTTATTTGATCGAACCTTAGACAGTAACCAAATTATTCAGCAAAAATTAGCCGATATGTCTCGTCGCATCACCACGGCACAATTAATGGCCCATCGTTTAGGACAGTTAAAAGACCGTGATGAATTACAACCCACACAAATATCCATGGCGAAATGGAATAATGTGCGTATGGCTTTAGATATTGCCCGGGAATGTCGTGATATGTTGGGTGGGGCCGGTATCACCACTGAACATGTGGCCATTAGACACATGCTTAATTTGGAAAGTGTGATTACCTATGAAGGCACGGAAACCATTCATCAGTTGGTGGTCGGTCGTGAATTAACCGGTAAAAATGCCTTCTAATCATGAACAGGACAACCCATAAGAAGATTAACCGAGCAGAAGTGGTTAATCAAAACTTTATTGATTTTGTTAACCATTATCAACCCCAAACACCCAAAAATGATCTTGCTGTTAATGGCTTAGATGAACACAGCTTGTGGCAACTGTTTGAATCTCAAGTGCGATCGCGACAATTGGATTTAATGGCGCGGGTGTTGAAACTGGATAATAAGGTCTTTTATACCATTGGTTCATCAGGACACGAAGGCAATGCCATGTTGGGCCGTTTATTACGGCATACAGACCCGGCTTTTTTGCATTATCGCAGTGGCGGCTTGATGATGGAACGCTCACGCCATGTACCGGGTATTGACCCAATTTGGGACACCTGTTTATCCTTTGCTGCGGCTGCCGATGACCCGGCGTCCGGTGGTCGGCATAAAGTATGGGGTTCAAAACCGTTATGGGTGTTACCGCAAACCAGCACCATAGCCAGTCATTTACCCAAAGCGGTGGGGTGTGCTTTGGGGGTGGAATTAACCCAGCGTTTAAAAGCGGCCATGCCGATTCCTGATGATTCGATTGTATTGTGTAATTTTGGTGATGCCAGTGCCAACCATTCCACTGCACAAGGCGCGTTTAATGCCGCTTCCTGGGCTGCTTTTCAGGGTCTTAAAACGCCCATATTGTTTGT
>QQUO01000089.1 GCA_008501575.1 Pseudomonadota bacterium | reverse complement strand
TTATTGGTTTTAACGTGCGTGCCGACAAAGTAGCCAGCGAGACCATAAAAGAAAGTGATTTGGACCTGCATTATTTCAGTATTATTTATGAAGCGATTGATCAGGTTAAAGCAGCTGTCACAGGTGTTCTGGGTACAGAAACCAAAGAACAAATCCTGGGTACTGCTGAAGTTAGAGACGTGTTTAGATCATCCAAATTTGGCACCATTGCCGGTTGTTTGGTTTCTGAAGGTGTTGTTAAACGCGATAATCCAATACGAGTTCTGCGTGATAATGTGGTGGTTTTTGAGGGTGAATTGGAATCCTTACGCCGCCATAAAGATGATGTCAAAGAAGTGCAATCAGGTACTGAATGCGGTATCGGAGTGAAGCAATACAAAGATGTTCAGGTGGGCGATCAAATAGAATGTTTTGAACGCATTGAAGTGCAGAAAACCTTAGATTAAGACAAATAATATGGGACACAGAGAATTTACCCGCAGTGATCGAGTGGCGGCGCAATTGCGCCGCACTTTGGGCACCGCCATCCACCAAAATCTTCCTGATGAGGACACCTCGTTTATCACCATCTCAGATGTTGAAGTGACCCGGGATTTATCCGTGGCAACGGTTTACATTAATACCCTGGATCCAAGCCAGGAAAAATTGGCTTTGGATACCTTAAAAGCCAATGCCATACCATTGCGAAAAGTTGTGGCCGCTGCATTGCACAGCCGTAAAGTACCCGAATTACGTTTTAAATACGATAATTCCTTAGAGTACGGCCGAAAAATGGAAGACCTCATCAAACAGGCCCGTGCCAGCGATCCCCGGGAAGATGACTCTACGGACTAATCATTATGGGTCGTCGCGGCAGTCGCCATAAAAGCTTCACAGATGTTCATGGTATTTTTTTGCTCGACAAACCCGCCGGTATCACGTCGAATCAAGCTTTACAAAAAGTCCGACATCATTTAAAAGCCAATAAAGCCGGGCATACCGGCAATCTGGATCCGATGGCCACCGGTTTATTACCCTGTTGTTTTGGTGATGCCACCAAGGTGGCTGATTTAATGATCAATGCCGATAAAGCCTATCAAGCCACAGCGGTATTGGGAAGCCAAACAGATTCCGGTGATGCCACCGGGACTGTGCAAAAGCACCATTCAGTGCCTCAATTGGACGAGCAGCAAATGCAGGCAGCTTGTGATGAACTCACCGGTGAAATTAAACAAGTTCCGCCCATGTACTCTGCTTTACATCATCAGGGACGTCGCTTGTATGAGTTGGCACGCCAAGGCATTGAAGTTGAGCGACCGGCTCGAACAGTGACCATTTATGAATTTAAGGTCATACAGCAAGAGATCAGCCAACAGCCAGCAACCGTCCGTTTTTATGTGCGTTGTTCAAAAGGCACCTATATTCGTACCTTGATTGAAGATTGGGCGGAAAAGATAGGGACTTTGGCCCATCTCAGTGCTTTACACAGAACCCAAAGCGGGGTGTTTGATGGCGATCAAATGCACACACTGGAACACATTCAAAACAGTGATAATCCACATCAGTTTCTGTTACCGGCGGATGCGGCGCTGATCGAATACCCGGATATAACTCTTTCTGAACAACAAGCCCAAGATTTGATTCACGGTAAACAAACGGCTGCTGATTATGCCAATGGGCTGCACCGATTATATGATTCAAAAGGGCTGTTTATGGGAATGGGTAAGGTGTTTAATGGATCGTTGCGCGTGCATAAACTATTTATGAAAACTTATCAGCAGCGTCTTGCTAAAACGCCCTAAAAACACCACAAAAGCTTGTTTTTAATGGGGTAAGCCTTTAGAATACGCGACTTATCTGAGCGGTGCGAGCAGTCTGACGGCCGGTCGGTTTTTTCCATGGGATTTAATCCCCTTCAACGAGACGACACATGATTACAGTTGAACAAAGACAAGATATTATTAAAGAGTATCAAACAAGTGAGAATGACACCGGATCACCGGAAGTTCAAGTGGCGCTGTTAACAGCCCGCATTAATAATTTAGCGACTCACTTTAAAACACATAATAAAGACATCCACTCGCGACGCGGTTTATTAAAATTGATTAACCAACGTCGTAAATTGCTGGCTTATACCAAGCGCAAAGATGCTGACAGATACCAAAATCTGATTAAGCGTCTTGGCTTACGTCGATAAGATTGGCAAAACCCCCGCAAGGGGGTTTTTTGTAGGTTCAAGGGAACTTGCAAGTTTGGAGATGAGAAGTAGTAAATAAGTTAACAGGCCAATTAAGTAGGTCAGGAAGAGAAAAGTGAATAAACATACAAAACAATTTCAATACGGTCGTCATACCGTAACAATCGAAACCGGTGAGATTGCCCGCCAAGCCACAGGTGCCGTGAAAATTTCCATGGGTGATACCGTGTTATTGGTTACCGTGGTGGGTAAAAAAGAAGCCGATCCAAACCAAGGCTTTTTCCCTTTAACGGTTAATTACCAAGAAAAGTTTTATGCTGCAGGTGCCATTCCCGGTGGATTCTTCAAGCGAGAAGGCCGGCCAACTGAAAAGGAAACCCTGATTTGTCGTTTAATTGACCGCCCCATTAGACCCTTATTTCCCGATGGCTTTAAAAATGAAGTACAAGTGGTGGCCAATGTCATGTCTTTTGATAAAGACATTGATTCTGATGTTCCGGCGCTACTCGGTGCCTCTGCGGCACTGGCCATTTCCGGTATTCCGTTTAATGGTCCCATTGGTGCCGCCAGAATTGGATTCCAGGATGGCGAGTATTTATTAAATCCATCATTAGAGCAGCTGCAAAGCTCACAATTGGATTTGGTGGTTGCCGGGACTGATAAAGCGGTGTTGATGGTTGAGTCAGAAGCGGATTTATTGACAGAGCAGCAAATGTTGGGTGCCGTTAATTACGGTCATGAGCAAATGCAAGTGGCCATCGCAGCCATTAAGGAACTGGCTGCTGAAGTGGGTAAACCACGTTGGGATTGGCAAGCACCGGAAACAGATGAAAATTTATTGAACGCCATTTCATCTGAATTTGGTGGCGCCATTGAATCTGCTTTTGCTAACCAAATCAAAGAAGACCGTTATAATGCCCTGGCAGAATTACGGGACAATGTAATTAATCATTTTTGCCCAGAAGGCGAAGAAGACGCATTGTACACAAGCAAACAAGTCTCTGAGGCTTTAAGCCAATTAGAGAAACAACATGTGCGTGGAAAAATCATCTCAGGTGCTAAGCGCATAGATGGCCGCGACAATGATCAGGTTCGCCCGATACATGTTAAAGTTGGCTTTTTGCCACGTGCCCATGGTTCTGCCTTGTTCACGCGCGGTGAAACCCAAGCCATCGTGGCCACCACTTTAGGTACCGGTCGGGATGCCCAGCTAATTGATGGCATTGAAGGAGAGAGTAAAGACGACTTCATGCTGCATTATAATTTCCCACCCTTTTGTGTCGGTGAAGCCGGCTTTATGGGTGGTCCCAAACGCCGTGAAATCGGTCATGGTCGATTGGCAAAACGTGGTTTAATGGCGGTGGTGCCTAAAGAAGAAGATTTTCCTTACGTTAAACGGATTGTTTCTGAAATCACCGAGTCTAACGGTTCCAGTTCCATGGCTTCAGTGTGTGGATCATCTTTGTCGATGATGGATGCCGGAATTCCTTTAAAAGCACCGGTGGCGGGTATTGCCATGGGTTTGATTAAAGAAGGTGATGACTTTGCGGTGTTATCAGACATCTTGGGTGATGAAGATCACCTGGGTGATATGGACTTTAAAGTGGCCGGTACCGAAGACGGCATCACCGCTTTGCAAATGGACATAAAAATTGAGGGCATTACCCCTGAAATTATGGAAATTGCATTGCACCAGGCCACCGCCGGCCGTCAATTTATTTTAGGTGAGATGAATAAAGTGATTTCTTCGCCACGTGAAGAAATGTCGGCTTATGCGCCGCGTTTGGAAACCATTAAAGTCAATCCGGATAAAATCCGAGACATTATTGGTAAAGGTGGTGCCACCATTCGTGCACTCACCGAAGAAACCAATACCACCATCGACATCGATGATGATGGTACCGTAACCATCGCATCAATCAATCAAGAAGACGGTGATTTGGCTAAAAAACGCATTGAAGACCTCACTGCAGAAGTCGAAGTCGGCGCCATTTACGAAGGTAAAGTGGTTAAAATCATGGACTTTGGTGCTTTTGTGAACTTATTGCCCGGCCAAGACGGCATGGTACATATTTCGGAAATCTGCCATGAGCGGGTCGCCAAGGTCACCGATAAAATGTCTGAAGGTGACACCGTTCGGGTGAAAGTCTTAGAAGTGGATAAACAAGGGCGCGTGCGTTTGTCTATGAAAGCGCTGGAAGAAAAACCAGAGTAAAAATCACTCAAGTCCAGTTTAGGATTTTTGTAAAAACCCGCCTAATTGGCGGGTTTTTTTTGCTTAATTGGTTTTTGCCGGAATCAAGTCTGAAATTGATATTAAGGTGACCGGCTTATTTCATCTTCCCAACCCAAGCGTTTGGCCAGCTTCCTGGCTTTTTTATGGTGTTTTTCAGCTTCCTTTTGATGGCCTGATTTTTCATATAATTGAGCGGCGGTTTGGTACCAGATGACGGTTTCAGGTCGTTCATCGGCGTAGGCGTCTAACAGTGTAAGGGCTTGTTGATATTGATCTGGGCTTTGGCCATTGCTTGCCAGCCATTCGGCATAATCTAATTTGGCGTCCAAATCACCTTGTTCGGCGGCTTGCACCATCCAATAGTGGGGCGGATGTTCGGTTGGGTTCATTTCCGGGTTGGCTTTAAAAATGAGTGATAATCGTCGCGCGGCCTGAGCTTGTCCCTGTTCGGCTGCCAGTATCAGCCAGCGGAGGCCTTTATCGCGGTCTTGATAGCCGCTTTTGCCGCTGAATAAGTTGTTGCCTAAATAGAACTGAGCTTTAACTTGGCCACTTTGTGCAGCTTTAAAGAGGTATTGATTAATAACTGTTTGCTCAATCTTTTCATCGGATGCTTGTGGAATTGGACTTTTTTCGTCCAATGCCATGGCTAAATAATAATAGGCATCAGGGTGACCTTGATTTGCTAATAACTGGAGATCATCTAACCTTTGTTGATAGCTTTCTTGAAAATATTTAGTATTATGCATTTCATAGGTTATGCTTTGTGTGGCAGAGACCGGATAAGGTTCAACACCCGGTACAAACATCACATCAAAACGAAAACCGCGTATGGCTTTGAGGGTGGCTTCTTCAAACACGCCTTCGGGGAAACTATCGGCAATTATCGGTTTTCGAACGGTGCCATCGGGGTGTACTTCAAATGAGACTTTAACCCAGCCTTGTATGCCTTTGCGTAGAGCACTTTTGGGATAATGTGGAGCAGTTCGTTTAATGGCTGTTACTGTGTAATCAGAACTGTTAAATGTGAGGCTGTCATTGGCAGCTGACTGTTTGTCGGTTTTTATTTCTGGTGGTGCCCAGCGTTTGTTAATGGCCTCGGTACCGTATTGTAGTTGTAGAATCCTGGCTTGTTGCTGTGCTTCGATTAATTGCTTTTCAGAGAGGTTGTTTTTAATTTTATCCTGTAAAGCGTGTAAGTTCTCATCATCACTGGCTTGAGCTAAGCCGGCCCAGGCATAGGCTTGTACCGAATTTTTTTCAGTACCCTGGCCTAAAAAATGCATTACGGCCAAATTGTGTTGGGCTTCATGATGGCCCAGTTTGGCCAGTGCTTGGTATTCACGAAGTGCCTGGTCATAATATTGGTTTTCGTATGCTTCACCGGCGTCTAAAAAGTCAGCCATTGCTAAGGGTGAAATAAGGAAGAAAAATAGCAGATAAAAACACTTCATTTGTGACCTCATTGATTACTTGATTGATAAATTTTATTTAAATTAGTCATGTCAATTAGTGATGTCATTCACAGTTTATTGCTTATGATTTGGAGAGATTATTGGTTATCGGGCATCAGATGTTTATGACGTGATTGCTCATGTCTTTTCCTGATGCTGAGTTTTTGCTGCTGCTCTGCAGATTTTTCATGGTGTAATGTGTAATCATAAGATACCGTGAATTCAGTTTTGGGTTTTTCGCGGTGCTTGGTGTCTGCCAGATAAATAACCCAATAATGTTCATAAGGGCTGACTTTTTGTTGTAAATAGGCCACCCCAATTTGGTTTTGTTCGCGGTAAAAATCAGAGCTGCCTAAGATTAAATTACGATGTCTTGCACTATTTAATAACTGATTAAATGTTTCTGAGGCTGTTTTGTTGCCTGCAGCAATGGCTTCAACCTGGTTGCCTAAGTGCGGGTAACCGTCACTGAGCTTATAGCCTTTTTTACGCAACAATTGATTGGGGGTCAAATGGCCAATGTTGTGCATAATGACTTCATGACCACTTAACAATTTAGCTTTATAGTGACCAATATCTGTCAGTTTGGCATGACAGTCTAATTGTGTTCTTTGTTGATTTTGATGATGTTTAATTAAATAAGCCAGTTGTTGGGCTTGGTTATTGTTGCCACAATCGTCGGGCTTTTCCGCCTGAACACTTGTCGCCAATAGGACGGCAAATAAACAACTAAAAACTCCCCAGGGAAGGGATTTGGTCATCTGTCCCCGGGGATTGTTGGCGGCTAAAGGCATCATTAATAATAAAATTATTTATTGAGTTTTTCCAAAATAGGCGCAATGATCTCCATCGGCATTGGAAAGACGATGGTGGAGTTTTTCTCGCTGCCAATGTCACTGAGGGTTTGCAGATATCTTAATTGCATGGCACCGGCTGATTCGGTCATCTCTTTAGCGGCTTCCACCAATTTAGCAGCGGCTTGTTGCTCACCTTCGGCTAAAATGACTTTGGCCCGTCGTTCCCGTTCGGCTTCTGCCTGGCGGGCGATGGCGCGAATCATGGATTCGTCTAAATCCACATGTTTGATTTCAACATTGGCAACTTTAATGCCCCAGGCGTTGGTTTGTTTGTCTAAGATTTCCTGGATGTCGGCATTCAAAGAATCGCGTTCGGCCAACATTTCATCCAGTTCGTGTTTACCCAACACGGAACGCAGTGTGGTTTGCGCCAATTGGCTGGTGGCATCGTGCACTTTTTCCACGGCAATAATGGCTTTTTCCGGGTCTAAAATACGGTAATAAATCACCGCATTAACTTTTACTGAAACGTTGTCCAATGAAATTACATCCTGTGTGGGCACATCCAATACCACAGTTCTTAAATCCACACGCACCAGTTGCTGGATAAACGGAATGACCAGAATAAACCCAGGACCTTTGACCTTATCAAAGCGGCCCAAAGTAAATATCACTGCGCGTTCGTATTCGCGCAGGATATTGATCATTGAGCTTAATAAAAAGAAAATAACGGCCACCGGGACCAGCCAAAAATAAAGTTCGTTCATGATGCATTCTCCACATGTTTTACATAAAGGGTGAGGCCGTCGATGCGTTCAATTAAGACCGTATCGCCGACATCATAATGGTGTTTGGTGAGGGCTTTAGCGCGCCAGTTCTCACCGTCTAAATGAACCCGTAGGCCATACTCGTCATGGTTGCTGACCACTTCACCGATTTGACCAATCAGGCTTTCGCTGCCGGATACCAACGGTTTTTTAAATGAACCGGCTAAATAATACATGATGCCGGCAAATAAAATACCGGCAGTCAGTGCTATGCTAATTATTAAACTCATGGGAATACCAAATCCCGGTACGTCTGTGTCCATTAAAATCACCGAACCAAAGGTTAAAGAAACAATACCGCCGATACCTAAAATACCAAAGGACGGCACAAAAAACTCCACAGCAATGAGGGCAAAGCCTAAAAATATTAACGCCAATCCGGCAAAATTAACCGGTAAAATTTGAAACGCATACAAGGCCACCAGTAAACAAATACCGCCAATAACACCGGGGACCAAAGCGCCGGGATTATAGCCTTCTAAAATTAAGCCATAAACACCCACCAGCAATAAAATATAGGCCAAAGAGGGGTTGGTAATGGTGGCTAATATTTTATTTTTAAAGCTGGGTTCAATGGCCTCTACTTGGCTGTGGTCTAATGCCAGGGTCACTTCGGCGTTTGCCAGTTTGATGGTTTGGCCGTTAATTTGCTTAATTAAATCCTGCTCATTGCCGGCCAAATAGTCAATGACATTATTGGCCAAAGCCTGATCGGCTGTTAGGGTGGCGGCATGGCGCACCGCTTGTTCGGCCCAGTCGGCATTGCGGCCTTTTTGTTCGGCCAAAGCTCGGATATAAGCCACCGAATCCTCCAGGGCCTTATCCCCTGAAGCCTGATCGGCTTGTGGCTTTTCAGTTTGGTCTTTATCCTCAGTGGCTTCTTTCAATTTCTCATAGGCTTTACCTGACGGCATCGGTGGCTTTGGGCCACCGATGGGTACCGGCGTGGCGGCACCCAAATTAGTGGCCGGTGCCATGGCCGCAATGTGGGAAGCATATAACAAGTAGGTGCCGGCACTGGCGGCGCGAGAACCCGATGGACCAACCCAGGTTGCAATGGGGACATCGCTGTTTAATATTTTTTTAATCATATCGCGCATGGACGCAGATAAGCCACCGGGGGTATCCATTTTGATTAAAACCAGGGCGGCATTGTTCTGTTCAGCTTGTTCTATTCCGTCGATGATGTAATCACGGGTGGCCGGTCCAATGGCGCCATCAATGGTTAATAAAATAACTGTTTGACTGCTATTAACAGGGTTTAGCTGTGCCCAGCTCCAGGCGCTGAACAACAGTAGCCAGATTGTGGTAAGAACAACCGCAAAGGCTTTTTTTGAAAACGCTAAAAAATCTTTTTTCATGGTTAAATAATATAGCACATTTGTGGCCAATTGACAGTGAAAGAAGTCACCCTCCGTAAACCGGTGAATCGGATTGAATAAGACGGACACCCTTGCTTAATCACTGGACACATTCCAAAGTGCTGTTTACAATAATAATTTTAATGATGGCAAAGGTTTACTGTAACATGAATGAAACACCGGTGGTTTTTAGCCCGTTACGGGTAATTTTGATGATTTTGATTATTGTTGCTAATCTGGCTGCTTTGATTGCTATTGCGGCGCCGAATCAGCCCTGGTCGAAATTACTTGGCCTGTTTGGCATTGTGTTTATTATGATGTTTGTTTTTGTTATCTTGCTGGAACTTACCTGGCTGCATCATCGGGGTAAACATGTCACAGACCCGGCCATCAGAAAACACTACAGATTGGCTAAAATTATTTATCTGGTGCTGCTGATTTGTGGCATTGTTCTTGGTATGCTGGCTTTATTGTAAGAATGAGGAGAAACCCAAAATGAAAAGATTTTCACTGTTGGCCATTATTTTAATATTGGCGGCTTGCGCCACCAGTCCCACCGGTCGTAATCAACTTATTTTGGTGGGTGATGAGCAGATGCAGAAAATGGGTATCAGCTCTTTTCAGCAAATTAAATCAGACAAGAAAATAAGTAACAACCTTGCGCAACAAGAATATGTGGCTTGTGTCGCTGAAAACATTATCGAGGCATTACCTGAGCAATGGGCGAATCGGTCTTGGGAGGTGGTGGTGTTTGACGATGACAGCGCCAATGCCTTTGCTTTACCGGGTGGTAAAATCGGTGTTCATAGCGGTTTATTAACTATTGCTGAAACACCCTCACAATTAGCAGCCGTGATTGGTCATGAGATCGCCCATGTTTTGGCCCGCCATGGCGCTGAACGTGTGTCCCTGCAAGTGGCCGCTCAAACCGGTATGCAGGTGGCTGATATTATGGCGCGACAACATGTCGAAGGATCCACCGAACAACAGATACTAATGGCCGGTTTGGGAATTGGTACGCAGGTGGGTGTATTATTACCCTTTTCTCGGACCCATGAATCAGAGGCTGATCAATATGGCTTAAATCTAATGGCCCGTGCCGGATTTGATCCTGCTGAAAGCATCCAGCTTTGGCAAAACATGGATAAAGCCTCAAAAGGTCAACGGCCGCCGGAATTCCTATCAACCCATCCGGAGCCGGAAAACCGAATTGAGGCGCTGCGTCGGTATTTGCCTGAAGCACAACAGTTACAACAACAAGCCATTAACCAGGGGCGCCGACCAAACTGTCGTTTGTGATTAGCGGTATTAGCAGGCACCGGCGTCCTTGGCCCTGATTTATTGATCTTGTGGTGGCTGAGTTATTGGCGTGTGTTGGTCGCTTGATTGTTTTGTTGGTCCAAAACGTTTATAAAACTGCATTAAAGTTGGATGTAAAAAGTCCTCAGTGATGCGATCTTGCCGATCCAACCATGCCGGTTTGTGTTGGTTCATTATGACATCACCTTGTTCCATCATATCCATTAAATTAAGTTGTGCCTGATAAGCTTGTTTAAAAAAGTCGATGTCCGGTATGGCATGGTTGCCGCTGAGTGCGCTGCGAATGGTCATGTCTTTATGAAATGTTATGGGGAATAATGCCCGCACGGTGGCATGTAACAGACGTCTTTCGGTGAGGTATTCAAACACCGCATTAGATAGCGCTGAGTCATAGATTCTGGCCGGATTACTGGTGGTAAGTTTACGGTAAATTTGTTGCTGTACGGTGTTGGTGTGTTTAATAAAAGCTTCATTGACAAGTGGCTTGATATTCTCCATGGCATTGACTAAATTAACTTTGCCGGCGTCGACACTATTTTGCCAGTGTTGCCAGTGTTGTTTAATGATGTTGTTAATGTCGACCTTTTGGGCCGTTAAAAAAGTTAAGCGATTGGGTAGTAAACCAAAGGTGCCACGATCCAGTGAAGTGGTGATTTGTTGGCCGATAATGGGCAAGGGACAGGCCATGTCCAACACCGATTGATTGTTTTCGGCAAACAGATAAACATAACGTTCGGCGGTTTCCAGGGGTTGTTCAAAGACGATTTCATCTGCAAATTTTCCCACCAAGGTTAAATTTAGTTGGCCTTCGAAATTGGCTATTTTTTTATTGTTTAGGTGTGCCGGTAATGATTTTCTTTCCTGCCAGTTAACCTGGTCATAACAAATAGACAAATCGCCCAATTGGAACTGTTGTGCCAGTTTAAGGTGATTGGGAAATAACTGTAATATTTTATTATCAGGTTTGAGTTTTATATAAGCGCCACAAGCAGTTTTTACATCACAGGCTGAAATAATCAGATCCTCAGGCACCGCATCAGTCAGTTGGTCGGTGTTTTGAAATAAATCGATGTCACTGCCTTTGGCCAGATGGGTGTCGCGGTACTCTTTAAGAAATAGTCTGATGGCTTGTTTAACGGTCGACCATTTTTGTTCCAGCTGATTAAACTGTTGGCTAAGGATTGTATTGGGCTGAAGACAATCGGGGTATTGATAGATGCTTAAGCCGGTATTGAGTATGGATTGAATATCTGCGCCGGGTGTTTGTTTGGCGGCCATTATGCCGGGCCAGCGATCATGCAGCCAATTCATCGATTCAACCGCCAATAACCACTCCACAGGATTGGGTTTTAAGACCAGTTGATTAAGACAGTCCTGGTTTTGAACAGCCTGAGTTGGCAAGTAATTAATTATTTGCGGTGCCGGTAAATCCAATACCCGTGCCAAGCTTACCGAATTATCAAGCACTGTTTGTTGGCCTGCCAAGCCGCTGTCAAAAGCATGAACTTGAGCCCAGTTAATGAAATCTTGAAAACAGCTGTCAAACTGATGGTCTGCCAATGGTTGTTCAGGATTGGGTGGTTGCTGGGTGCTTAAGTTCAGGCAAACTTCCAGGTTTTCTTGAATCTGGTCTCTGAGAGGTTGGGTGAAATAATTGACCGGATCATGGATGCCTGTGGCCAGGGCTAAAATTTGGTTGTTAACCGATTCATTGATATGATCGGGGTTTTTAAATTTAGCCGGTAATTGTTCAAATATTGTTGTAATCAATGGATACAGGGTCTGGTCACGAGCCTCTATAAATGCTTGATTCGCTAACCACAATGCTTGAGAGGCTTCAATGTGTTTTTGTAACAGTTTTTGTTCTTCTGCGGTCAATAAATGTTGGCTAAGTTCAATGCGCTGATAAATTTCAATCCAATCATAGGCCCATGCCACCCACAGTTGCTGGTTTTGATGCCACGCTTGGCGCAGAAACAGCGCCGATAAAGGCCGCCAAGTGTCCCATTGACGCGTAAATACCAGCAGTTTTTGGTTAAATTTATCGGTCTTATCTGGGCTGCTTTAGTTATCTGGTAATCGTTGAATAAAGGCCAGGGTTTTACTTAATTGTTGTTCGCCTGTTAGTTTCGAATCGGTGGTAGGTGCTAATGTTGTAATCCCTAACCAGGCGGTACTGCCCTGACTGGACA
>QQUO01000038.1 GCA_008501575.1 Pseudomonadota bacterium | reverse complement strand
GGTATCACCAATGAGGCGTTCAAGTAAAGTCTTGCTGGCCAATAAATTATCACGACTGTCTTTACTTCTGTAAATGGCATCTGGCCGAAACTGTTCAAATAATGGGATGATTTTATGGCGGATATAATTTCGGTCATAATCGGTGTCCATGTTGCTGCTGTCTTCTATCCAGGCAAGATTATAGTCACTTAAATACTGATTAATAATTGATTTTGGGGTATTGATTAAAGGCCTAAAAATAGATATTCCAAAAAAATGGCCTGTGGCCGTCATACCGGTGAGACCATTGAGCCCGGTACCTCGTAATAATCTGAATACCAAAGTCTCCACATCGTCATTTAAATGGTGGGCAGTGAGTAGAACAGTGTTTTTCGGTAAATGCGCTAAGTGTTGTGAGAAAGCAGTATATCGGCTTAGCCGCAAACTGTTTTCATCAGATTTATCGCATTCAATGGTTTTAACAGTACAAGCAACATCCAATTGGCGACAGGTTTGCTGGCATTGTATGGCCCATTGTGCGGCATCTGCATGAATCTGGTGATTCACATGAATGGCTGATAATTTGTTTTTAATGGTTTTTTGTTGCGCTAAACAATGTAATAAAACAACAGAATCACTGCCACCACTAAAGGCCAAAAGGTAGTGATCCGCCTGAGGTAATGGCGGTAGCTCAATAATGTTCCGGTTATTCGGAAAATGCCCCATAGGACATTAAACGGTCATAGCGGTCGTTAATCAAAACATCACAGTCCTTCGACGATAATTGGGCCAATTGTTTGATTAAAGTCGATTTAATGGCTTTGGCAACAAAGCCGGGGTCGCGATAAGCACTGCCTAAAGGTTCTTTTATAATGTGGTCTATAAGGCCCTGTTCTTTGAGTTTGCGTGAAGTAATGCTCAAGGCTTCTGCGGCATCTTGGGCCTTATCTGCACTGCGCCATAAAATGGAGGCACAACCCTCAGGAGAAATGACGGAGTAAATACTGTATTCTAAAATGTTTGTGATGTCACCAACACCGATGGCCAATGCGCCACCAGAACCGCCTTCACCAATGATGGTACAAATAATGGGTACCTTTAAATGCGACATCACTTCTAAGTTTTTGGCAATGGCTTCAGATTGTCCACGTTCCTCTGCACCAATACCGGGGTAAGCACCCGGGGTGTCAATAAAGGTAAGAATGGGCATATTAAAACGTTCAGCCATATGCATTAAACGCAGCGCTTTGCGATATCCTTCAGGTCGCGGCATACCAAAATTACGATGAATTTTTTTCTTGGTCCCACGGCCTTTTTCATGGCCAATCACCATCACAGCCTGGCCATTAAGAAATGCCGGTCCGCCAACAATGGCCGGATCATCAGCAAAGGCTCGGTCACCATGTAATTCAATAAAATCATCAAAAATTAATTCAATATAATCCAACGTATAAGGACGCATTGGATGGCGTGCTAATTGAGAGATTTGCCAATCACTTAAATGACTGAATATTTGTTCGGTTTTACTGGTTAACTTACTTTTGAGTTTGCCCAATTCATCATCAATATTGATGGCATTGTCATCGCTAACATTTTGTAGTTCATTGATTTTGGCTTCTAATTCAGCCAGTGGCTGTTCAAAGTCTAAATAGTCAGTATTCATACATGCTAAGTGTTCAAGGCGATTGGCTATTTTACGATTATATGCGCAAGGATGCCAACCGAAAGCAAAGATAAAATGATAAGATGTGGCACTTTTGGAACATTATCATGTCTGATTTTATTCGCAAAATCCCCAAAGTGGAGCTACATATGCATGTGGAAGGCTCCATAATGCCGGCGCGTTTATTACATCTGGCAGAAAAAAATAAAGTCAAACTACCGTATCAAACCGTCGAAGAGGTGGAACAGGCATACCAATTTAACAACTTATCAGAATTCCTCGATTTATTCATAAAAACCACTGAAGTGATTCAATCAGCGGAAGATTTTCACATTGTCACCGAAGATTATTTAAAATTGTGTCACACAGAAAACATCATTCACACTGAAGTTTTTTGTGACATCAGAACCTATTTGGATCGCGGACATTCGGCTGAGATGGTGTTAGAAGGCATTAATGCTGCGTTTGATGCCGAGCCCGAAGATGGCATTTCCGGTGGAGTTATTCCATGTTTTGTTCGCCATTTAGGTCCTGAGATTGCATATCAGGATTGGCAAATTCTAAAAAATCATCAGGATAAATACTTGGCCATCGGATTGGCGGCAGCAGAGCGGGGATACCCGGCATCTTTATTTAAAACGGTGTTTCAGGAAATACACCAATCCGGAATTAACACGGTGGCTCATGCCGGTGAAGAAGCCGGCCCTGAGTACATATGGTCAGCCCTTAAAGATGCCCATGTCAGCCGCATTGATCATGGTGTGACTTGTTTGGAAGATGATGAATTGGTGGAATATTTAATTAAGCACAATATCCCACTCACGGTTTGTCCGCAGTCAAATGTGAAATTGAATGTTTGCGGTCATATGAGCCAGCATCCTTTACAGGAATTGTTAAAACGTGGTTTGAATGTCAGTATTCACTCTGATGATCCGGCTCATTTTGGGGCATTTTTAACCGAAAATTTAATGTTGATTCAAGCGCACTGCGGAATTACAGATGCACAAATATATGCCATGACAGTAAACGCGGCTAAAGCATCTTTTGCATCCGATGGCAGAAAAGCCGAGATGTTACAACAATTGGCTGATTTTGTGCCAGAAAATTGCTAAATCATTAAAAATGATAGCCACGATGTAAGTTTTGGTTTAAAAGACAGTTTTAATTGAGAATATTTCCTTGCCGTCTTATGTTACTTCGGTTGATCCTGCTCAGGATTGTTTTCCGACCATTATTGATGCTTTGTTAACCCCCGGTTATGTGGTTTTGGACCAGGTTTTTGATGTTGACTATTTAACCCGTTTGTTAAAGCAATTAATGGCTTTAAATCCCAGTGAATTTAATCGTGCTGGAATTGGCCGTGAAGATTCTTTTCAAAAAAACACGTTTGTGCGTAATGATAAAATCCATTGGTTGAATGGTGAGGAAAATTATTTGATCCGCTATAATCAATGGATTGAAGCACTGCGTTTAAACGTTAACCGACATTTATTTTTAGGGCTGTATGAATATGAAT
>QQUO01000123.1 GCA_008501575.1 Pseudomonadota bacterium | reverse complement strand
AACAGTCAACCCAGTTAGGTGAAACCCATACACTGCTTTCACGGGCTTATGGTGCTTTGGGACAGGTCAGTAAACAAACTGAACAAGTCCAACAAGCGGTGGCCATTTTTGTCGATTCAGATGACACCGCCCAAGCGGTGGATGCTTTGATGGAATTGGCTTATTTATACAAGAAATCCGGAGATTTTCAAGCGGCCATTAACACCTATGAACAAGCGGCTGATCGTGCTCAACAGGGTGATGATCCGGTGGGGCAAATGATGGCCATTAATAACTTAGCCGCCACCTATTTGGTCATGAATGACGAGGATCATGCCCATCAATTATTACAGCAAGGTTTGGACTTGAGTTTGGACATTGGTGAAGGTCGTTATATTGCCTCAGCTTACAGTATGATGAGCCAAATTTATCTGCAGAAAAACCAACCGCAAAAAGCCATTGGGCAATTACAAGAAGCCCTCAAGTATCAGCTCAAAAGTAACAGTGGTCGTGGATTAAATCCTAAATTAATGACCTTAAATTATTTGTTGGTGGTGACATTTCAGAGCCAACAAGCCAGTGAATTATTGCAACGAACACAAGCCTATGTTGAAGGCTTAAATCAAGCCTCACCGATGGCCGTTGTGCAACTTTATCAGGGCATGAATTTAGCCCATCAACAACAGTGGCAGGCTTCTGCTGAGAAACTACAATCGGCTTGGCAGTCATCGCAAGTGAATAATTTTAGCTATCAACAGCCCTTGCTGTTGGCCTATTTCGCCTTAAGTCATGCCCGCAGTGAACAACCGATAAAAGCGATTGAAGCGGCACAAAAAGTGTTGGCTTTAGATGAAGCTGAAGCGCAACAAAAAGCGCTGGCTCAAGTGGCCTTGTCTTGGGCTTATCTTTTACTGGATAACCCAAGCCAGTATCAGCAAGCCTTAACCGAAATTAATGAAGCAGATATTAATGCCTGGTTGTTTGTGGCCCAGCAGTATTGGCAATTGAAATTAAAAACCACCGCAAAAACAGCCTTGTCTTATGATGACTACCAAAGCCAACTTAAGGAAATTTTCACAGCTCAGCAAGATTTGCGTGTAGCTTCGCAGGTCGATAATACCGTATTAAATAATTTAAAAGACAAGATTCAACAACTGATTGTTGAGATCAATAAAAGCCAGACAGAGGAACTCACTGAAGCGGATTAAATTTAATAAAACAAGCCAGATCAAGCAACAGGTTATTGGCCATTCGAGCCGTATTCTGTTTAATTTGTTGTTCATGGTTGGCATTGATTTTATGATTGCCGTGACAGCTGATGGCGCCGCCTAATTGTCCGGCTTGATTAAATTGAATCCGGCTGTTATTAAGCTTAAGCTTGATAGACTGGCCGCTTAAGGAGATGCCACCGCCTTGATGTGTGGCAAAGTTATGTTCAATGACACTGTCTTCTATTTGTACCTTTGTCGGTCCCGTGATGTTAAAGCCACCGCCATAATCGGCAAAGCCATTAATGATTCGGAGCTTTTTTAAGTGGATACCCGGGTTTACTTCAGTCATGTTTTTTTCACCGGTAATGGTGATTGCTGTTTGTTGGTGAAATCCTGAGATTAAGCTTTTTTGGGAATTGGGGTGATGGTGGTCACGGCAATTGGACAAACCACCGATGATTGTCACTTCAGGGTTATTGATATGAATCGGTGGATAAACAGATTCGGTGGTGAGATAGATGGTGTTATGTTCTTTGATGGCTTGATTTAAGCGATCAGGTGGGTAGTGACAGCCAAGGCCACTGCCCACGATGATTCTTGTCTTATGGTTCAAATTGACATCTGTTTGTAGCATGCTGCTAGACAAAAGTGCCGTCAGTATCCAGCGATTTAACATTACTCAAAGTCGTTTTTAAAGATTAAGTCATTGTTAAATTCATAAGCACCGGCATCATAAGGACCCAGGAAATTATTAATGTTTGGGTCATCAAAACCACGTGCCTGACCATTTAGGTCATTGTGGTTGGCACCACTGAACAGTGCTTCATCACATAAATCGATGGCATCTGAATCGCTTTTGAGTTGATAGTCACCATTGGCGGCATCAACAAAACTCGGGTCAGTTAATAACTTGACGCCAATGTTACCTGTTAGTGAAGCCTGTTCTGACAAAAACACACAGTCAATGCTGTTTAAGTTATTGTTAACGCCATATTCTTCAAAGGTTAATCCTTGGTGATTGATGATTGAATTATGGATATTTAAGGTGTGTTGCGCGGCTTCAAAAAGACTAAAAATTTGAACGGCTTCATTATTTACCAAGGTATTATAAAAAAAGTCAATTTGAGCATCCTGATTAGCACCTCCATCCATACTAAACAGCTCAGTTGTTGTTGAATCATTCCAATGTTTATTATCGGTGATTAAATTACCTTCTAAACGTAAAATACTGTCATCCTCTACATTAGAAACTGCTGCAGAATTTGCACGATTTCCAAAGACTTTAGTTTGGGATAAATTTACAGAGGCTGAACTGTATATATCCATCGCGCCACCAACTCCAAATTCACCAATGACAAAGTTATTGGCCAATACGGAACATTTATCATTATCCCAACATGGTTCATCAGATCGATACATGTTTACAGACGCCTTATAATAAACACCTAAACCCGCACCATAAGCTTTGGCAACATTTAACTCAATGCGGGCATTAATGGCATTTAAATTAGTGCCCAAACCGGTCAAATACAATCCACCGCCGCCTTCGTCATCATCGATTAAGCTATTGTTAAAGACCACGGATGCAGGGTGTTCATTATTGCCAGTTAAGGCCATGGTCGCAGCTGAACGTAAATAAACACCACCACCTTGCCATGCCTCGTTAAATAGGATGCCATATTGCGCTTGGATTGCAGGTAATGTATCGCCACTTTTACTGACCAATTCGCAAGCAGTCTGTCCATATATACCACCACCTTGATTATCTGCGGTGTTGCTTTTAATCGCAGATTCTTCAAGTATGGTGACCTTAGCCTCATCCTCACAATAGATGCCACCACCGTTTAAGCTGGCACTATTCTCACGAACGATCACTTTGTTTAAGGTTAGGCTGGCCTGGCTGCCAGTAATTTTAATGGCGCCGCCCAATTCTCCTTGATTGTTATATATCTCACTATTGAAGATGATTACATCACTATTCCCTGCAATTGAAATACCGCCGGGTTGATTATTTATGTTATTTGTACCGCCAAATATTTCAAAGCCATCCAGCACCACAATCGATGGCCCGGCCTGATTGGCATTGATGTTCACCACTGTGCCATCATTGAATCGACGCCATTTGGTTTTATGAGGACCTAAAGTGCCGCTTTCTGCATCGGCACAGTTGTCATAACCACCGGTAAACCATTTGGGTTTACTGATAATAAAGTTATCACTGAAGGTTGCTTCAGAAGTGACCCGGACAAAAGGATCAGCTGCCAGATAGGCATCCAGTAAGTTGTCATAGTCACAATCAATGCTTTGTCCAACGGTTATAAATGCTTGGGCTTGACCAGCCATACATATGGCAACAAAGGCCCATCCGATACGCTTTAAATTAACTGATTTCATAAATTTTCCTCACTCAAATAATTGCATCCATTAAGCAATTTTGAAATCTGAAAAGCCTGAAAACAGTCTGAAAGAGTCTGAAAAATGAATTTAATAAGGATTATTTACTGATTGGATGTCATAAATTTTCTTGGTTTTACGAATTTATAAACAAGCACCCAAAACGGGTGATGTTTTTTTAAGGAGTAAAGCAATGAAGAATTTAATAATTTTAATGATGACAGTGATGAGTTTGCCGGCGGCAGCCTTTAGTTTCTGGCCCGGTGGGGCTGCACCTTGTAACACCACTTTGCAGGCTTGTATCGATGGTAGTCCTGATGGTGAATACATAGAAATACGTACCAGTAACACCATTAATGAGGATATTTTTGCCAATAAGCCGGTGTCTTTGGTGGCCGGCAATGGTTATAAACCGGTTTTCTCTGCCGGTAATGATGTTTTTATTTATGCCAACGGGGCCTATACCGTACGGGTTAAAGGGTTGACCTTGCTTGATGGTTACATTGAGGTCGTTGGTGTTGGTGCCAGTCACAATATTTATGTGACCCATAATAATGTTACAAGGTTGAATGCCAACCTTGGCGCTATCCGAGCTTACAGCACCTCTAATGATGACATTAATTATGATGTGAGTTTTAATGAAGTCTATATTGATTACATTTCTTCACCCACCAGTGATTTTGGCGGTATCAGTGTTTATAAAACAGTCAACACGGGTCAAATGACCGGTCGTATTTATGGCAATAAAGTAACGGCGGTCGGTATTGAGTCACGCGGTATTATGCTGGATGAACGTGTCGGCGGTGGAATCGATATGAATATCATTGGTAATGAGGTGTATGGTGCCACCCAGGGTGGTGTACATGTTTTAAGTCAGCATAATAACAGTGATATTCACGTCAAAATTGGCAGTAATGCTTTTTATCGCTATGGGACATTTTATTTCCCTTCCGGTGTTCATATTGAAGCCCTGGATGGTGCCATTGAGGCCGAAATTGTCAACAACAGCATGATTGAATCCCGCTATGGCGTGGATATTATTGAGGTGCCCGGTGCCATGGTGGATGCCTATGTTTATAATAATCTGGTGGCATATGGTGGTACCGGTTTTTACTTTCCTGCAGCCGCTACCGTAACCCATGACTATAATCTGGTCTACGATGTCACTAGCAACACGGGTTATACACCGGGTCCCAATGCGCTGTCAGTTAATCCACAGATTGTGGGTTTACAAAATGCCCGTTTACGCCCGGGTTCCCCTGCAATTGATAGCGCTGCTTCACTGGCTTTATTGGCCTTAGGTTCCAGTCCGTTTGTTGATGCCGATGGTGGCATACGGATGAAGAAAAAAGGCAGTGGCGCAGCGCTGTTGGATATTGGTGCCTATGAATCCGGGGATGTGTTTTACACCCATGTGAATAATAATATATCCAGTTCACATATCAGCTCCCTGGATCATCCTGATTTGAATGGTGACAGTGGTGCCGATGAAATCCACATCACATCTAATTATTCTTTCCAGGGTGCTTTTGGACCCTATAACAATGACAATGAGGGCATTTATTACACCGGTGGTAAATGGCGAATTTTTAATGAAGGCTTAATAGATATTGCTGATAAGGCTGCTTTTAATGTGGTTAAATTCGGTGCCACAACAAATACTTTTGAACACGAAGTGACAGCTGCAGGTAATAATTACACCACCATCAACAATTCCGGACTGGACGGAGCGTCCCTGCGTATTTTGCAGGTGACACAACATTATACAGGCACCTATAATGATCACCCGCCCGGGGTGTGGTATGGTTTTGGCAAATGGCATATCAGTAATTTCGATTTAGTGAATATTCCCAATGGTGCCAACTATAATGTTTATTATCAGGAACCCAGTAAAAGTGCCTGGGAGCATGTGGCTTCTGCGGCAAATATAACAGCCAACTGGACTGTATTAGATAACCCCATAATTAATGACGTACCTTGTGCCCAGGTGCACGTCACCCAAAGTGCCTCTCAAGGCGTATTTAACGCACACCCCATCGGAGTCTGGTATTCTGGTGGTCATTGGAATATTTACAATCAGGATTTAGCCACGATGCCGGTGGATGCCGCTTTTCATGTGGTGGTCAGTCCAGAACAGGTGGCGGCGTGCAGTGATATAATCTTTAAAGATGGTTTTGATTAAAAACCTGTTTTGCTAAAAAAACCCGGCGCAATGGCCGGGTTTTTTGTTGGTATACAATTAACCGGGCTGGCCATCAACGCGAGGTTTAAACCACACCGGCAGATAGCGAATGGTGAACAATAAAAAGGCCAACGCCCACAGTCCACCGGAAAGCAACATGCCGTTAAAATGGCTGAGCACCCCGAGAATCGGCAACAGGGAGCGAACAATGACTGCCAACACCAGCAATACAAAAATAGGACCTAATAGCTTAGGTGGCTTATGAAGGTTTCGGCCGGTATGGCCATAACTAACCCGCGTCATCATACCGAGGGTAATAATACCTAAACAGCCGATGGTTAAGACATGTAAGGCCAAATAATAAATGCCCGGTTTAAATATCATGGCAAACATCAAAATAAAGCCAATAATCAACATCGCGTATCCCACATGCAGCACCCAGACCAGTGGCTTACGCCAAATTTGTTTGTTGTACCAGCCAAACAACCGAATACTGTGAATGACCACATTAAGAATTGTCAGGCTGCCCCATAACCAGGGCAATTGAGGGGCTAAGCTCAAAGCAAAAATCCAGGCCACCATGGCCGGTGGTATTAATAGCTCAATGCTTTTGTAACTTTTAGCGACATAGCGTTCGGGCACACCGTTTTGGCTGAACATCGGAAAAACTCGCCCGGCCATAACAATAATCAATAACAACACCCAATAAAACACAAAGTTGGTCAAAGCACGGGCCCAGGCAAATTCGCCGGATAAAATGGCCACATGGGCAGTAACATTGATAAAGGCGAATAGACTCACCAAAGCAATCATAAAATAATTGCGTTTATTGCCCGCTTGAATCAGCGGAATGGCGATCATAATTAGCAACATCACTAAAAACAAACTGTCTATAACAGCCACCAGCCATCCGGGTAGTCCCGGAATAAAGGCCACCACCCGACCCATTAACCAAACAAAGCTTAATGCCGCCAGGGTGACAGGTGTAGAGGCAGGACGGCGAGTCCAATTGCCGATGGCGGTCAGTAAGAAGCCGCCGATAACAGCCATGGTGTAGCCAAACACCATTTCATGGGCATGCCATAGATTCGGGGTGTAATAAGACAGTCCGGCAAAAATAACACCGTGGTGCTGATATAAAAGCCACGCCAGAATCAGTCCAAAACCACTTAAGCCGGCCAATAGAAATAGAGGCCGAAAACCCAAAGCAAATAAACCGTAATGTGAACGGGGTAAATTAGAATTCAATTTCATCATGGCGGCATTATAGTACCCGTTTTAAATTGTTGTGTTGACTTGGGTCAAAAAAAGGATTGAATCCAGGTCTAAAGGTCATAATAATGGACGTTCTCGTAAACCGATGATGTCATGGGATTTAATCACTTAAACCAAAGACAATCCGCTGCCTTTGCACTGTTGTTTGGCGCCATTTTAATCAGCACCTCCAGTGTCTGGGTGAAATTGGCGGATTTGGCACCCACAGTCAGTGGTTTTTATCGCATGGCGATTGGCAGTGGTTTACTGTTGATTATCTGCGTTATGACCGGCCGGCAACTCTGGCACAGTGGTGCCTATACTGTTAAGTTGTTTCTGGCGGCGGCTTTTTTTGCTGTGGACTTATGGTTGTGGCACCGCAGTATTATTTTTGTGGGGCCGGGATTGGCCACTGTACTGGGTAATTTTCAGGTGTTTTTTATGACCTTATTTGGTGTCCTTTTCTTGAGCGAACGGGTCGGCTGGCGGTTTCTATCGGGCTTGGGTTTGGCATTTATGGGCTTGTTTTTATTGGTCGGGGTTGATTGGTCCAATTTTGATGCGGATTATCAAACCGGTGTTATATACGGCTTATTAACGGCACTGGCATACACCGGCTTTATGTTGGTTATGCGCCAATTACAGGGTATGAAAAGTACCTTGTCACCAATGTCGAACTTAGGCCTGGTGTCGCTCATGTGTGCGGCAATTCTGGCATTATTGGCCTTCTTTGAGGGTGAATCTTTTGTCATACATGATAATCAAACCTTGTTTTCAATGCTAAGTTTGGGGGTGTTTTGTCAGGTCTTGGGTTGGGTGGTGATTACCCGTTCAATGCCCTTATTGGCCACTTCTTTGGTGGGATTGATACTGCTGTTACAGCCGGCCCTATCGATGCTGTGGGATGTTGTGTTTTTCAGCCGACCGACTTCAATGCTTGATATTCTGGGGTTTCTGGCGGTTATGGTGGGGATTTATGTGGCTTCCATAAGGCGTAAAAAACCCATCAGAATGAACAGTTAAATATTTATTTTGGATGGTGTTTTTTTGTAGGCTGCTTTATAATAATTAACTCATTAATTCCAGAGGTCATGCTACATAATGATGAAAATTGACCAAGCCATTAAGTTAGACCATGGGATTCAGAGGGATTTATTGAGTCAAATACTGGCCACTGAGGGTGATTCTCAGGAAAGACGGCAATTATTCCGACAACTCACACAAGAACTGACCATTCACGCTGATGCCGAAGAACGTCACTTTTATGTGCCTTTGATTAAAATCGACGCCACCCAAGACGACGCCCGCCACGGGATTGCCGAACATCACGAAATAGAAGAGTTGGTGGCTAAAGTTAAGGCGGCTGATTTTGATTCATCTGCCTGGTTAAAACATGCTAAAAATTTAGCCGAAAAAGTGCAACATCACTTAGCCGAGGAAGAGCGTGATTATTTTGCAAAAGCCAATGGCGTCTTAAGTGACGAACAGGCTGAAGAATTGGGCAATCAATACCTGAATGCCATGAAAGATGCCCGCAAAAACGGAGATTAACGATGCTTGATTTTCTTGGTATTAATGTGGAGCATTACATCGATTGGGGTGTAATATTACGCCACCTGTTATTGATTTGTTTTGCGCTGGTATTAACCTTGCCGGTGGCGTTTAACCGAGAAGCCAATTCCAACGGTGGTGGGGTACGGACTTTCCCTTTGGTGGCGGTGGCCACCTGTTCTTATACTTTATTGTGTTTGGATGTTCTGGGCACTGGAGAAGCCACCGGCAAATTTATGGCCGGTATTGTGACCGGTATTGGTTTTATCGGCGGTGGCGCTATTTTAAAGTCCAAAGAAGACGCTAAAGTATCGGGTTTGGCCAATGCCGCCAGTATTTGGAACACTGGTGCCATCGGCATGTCGGTGGCGTGGCAACGATTTGAGATTGCCATTATTATTGCGTTTATTAATTTTTTGATTTTACGACTTGGATCTAATGCCAAGAAAATTGTTAAAGAAAATGGTGATTGCGATGATGACAGTAAATCCGCATCCAATTAGTGGATCGGTTGCGTTTTTATGAAACGTATTTTACGCATGAGAGATTTTTAACATGATGTACCAAAAGTACAAAAGTCTCTCGACAATAGAGGAAGTGATTATTATGAGTACAAATAAAATTATCGGTTTAGTGTTGTTGGTGGTGGGTGCCGTTTTGGTGTATTTTGGTTTTAATGCCGCTAATGCACCATTAGAAGAGGTTTCTGAAGCGGTCACCGGCCGTTACAGTAATGAGACCATGTATTATCTGATTGGTGGTGCTGTGGCTGTTGTGGTGGGAATTGTTATGTTGTTAAAAAAATAGCCAGCCACACAGTGCAAAAAAAACCCCGCCATTAGCGCGGGGTTTTTTATTGCTTCTAATCAGCTATCTGAATAGATGGCTGAGAACGGACAACACCAAAAGGATTAAGAAAATAAAGAAAATAATCTTCGCAATTCCTGCTGATGCACCTGCGATTCCACCAAAGCCTAAAACGGCTGCGATGATGGCGATGACTAAAAAGACCAATGCCCAATATAACATAATAAAAACCCTCGTATTTGATTTATAGGAGCCGGTGAAACCTCAGTTTCACCGGCGAATTGACGGCGATTTATGAATCTTTGACAACCTGTAGTTGGTTGTCAACACTGCGAACACCGTCGGTGTTTTCAGCAATTTTCTCCACCAAATCTTTCTCAGCGGAACTGCTGACCTTACCATTTAATGTGACTTTGCCATACATGGTATCGACGTTCACTTTTAAGCCGGATGTTTCACCATTCCACAGCAACTTAGATTTAATGGCTGCGGTGGTGGTGGCATCGTTATACCAGCTGCCAAATGAACGATCAGCGTCATGATCAACATGCGTTTCATGGTTCATTTTGTCAGGTTTTTCAACCACCAACTGGTTATCAACTTTATGAACACCTTTGATACCTTTGGCGATTTCACCGGCCAATTCCTTGTCAATCTCAGAATTAACAGTACCGGTTAACACCACAATTCGACCTTTAACGTCGGTGTCGATTTTAAAGTTATTTAAATGACGGTTTACTAACAGTGCGGTTTCTACTTTACCGTCTAACCATGCATCTCTTAACTTGTCGTCTCCATCATACTGGGAATTATCCGCCAGTGCGTATGGTGTGACTGCCAAAGATGCCGCCAAAATAGTCGTTCGTATGGCATTTCTTAACTTGTTTGATTGATGTGTTTTCATAATTATTATCCTCATATTCAATTAAGTAAGACCACATGTCGAATGACATGATGGTTTCCATTATAGGGACGCACCGTTAATGATAGGTTATTGAAATGTTAAAATCAGGTTAGGCAGGCTGATTTGTAAGTTACTGAATATAAAGGTAAAAGCAGGCGTGACCTGGGTTTGCGCGGTATTAATCCGGCCGTGGAAAAATGTTTAAAAAAACAAGCAAAACAGTCAATAATTGCATAATTATGCCGACTCAGCCGGTGCTTTGATGGTATCTTTATTAACTTTTGGTACAATGCATCAATTCTTGCCAAGTGTTACCAACAACTTCCATGCAGTCTCGCAAATCCGGACATAATATATTCCGTGGTATCGGCTTAATGTTATTGGCTGCTTTGGCTTTTAGCGTTATGAAGGTTTTAATTCGGGCGGCCTCTAATCAGCTGCATGTCTTTGAAATCGCTTTTTTTCGCAATGTCTTTGGTTTGCTTTTTATGCTGCCATGGTTTCTATAATATGGCATGGATGTGATTAGAACGGCGCGTTTGCCGCTGTTTTTTTTGCGGGCTGTGTTAGGCTTAATCTCGATGCTGTGTTTTTTTTGGGGTTTAACGGTATTGCCTTTAGCCAAAGCCGTTGCCTTGGGCTTTACAGTGCCTTTGTTTGTAACCGTTGGCGCCGCCTTGGTACTTAAAGAGAAGGTGCATTTGCGCCGCTGGTTGGCGGTACTGGTCGGTTTTATCGGCACCCTGATAATTCTCAGACCGACAGTGGATGGTGATTTATGGCCTTCATTGGTGGTAATTTTATCAGCGGTCACCATGGCCATTTCAGTGCTCATCATTAAAAACCTGTCACGCACAGAACGGCCTAACACCATCGTAATCTTTATGGTGTTATTGATGACACCTTTGTCCTTTCCCGTGGCTTTGACTGTTTGGCAGTGGCCGGATGCCTGGACCTGGTTTTTACTGATACTTTTGGGCTTTTGTGGCAGCATGGGCCATCTATTGTTTACCCATGCCATTCGCAGCAGTGAAGTGTCATTGGTGATGCCTTTTGACTTTGCGCGGCTACCGTTTGTGATTATTTTAGCGTGGTTCTTTTTTAATGAAACGGTTGATCAGTGGACCTTGGTCGGTGCCGCTGTGGTGTTTGCTTCCGGTGCCTATATTGCCCATCGTGAAGCACAGTTAAAAAGACAGCGTGCGCGCGTTTTAAAAGCCAGTATCTAATGCAGTCGCTATTAGGTCAAATTCGCCAATGCCGGGTCTGTGAAGCGTATTTGCCGTTAGGTCCACGCCCGGTGGTACAAGCATCCAGCCAAAGCCGTATTTTAATCATTGGCCAAGCCCCGGGTAGCAAAGTTCATAAAACCGGAATTCCCTGGAATGACCCCAGTGGTGATGAATTGCGGCGCTGGTTGAATATAGATCGAAATATTTTCTATAACCCTGAGATGATTGCCATTGTGCCCATGGGCTTTTGTTATCCCGGACGTGGCCGATCCGGCGATTTACCACCCAGACCCGAATGTGCGCCCTTATGGCACGCACCGCTAATGGCGCTGATGCCCAACCTTGAGTTAATCTTGTTAATTGGTCAATATGCCCAGAATTACTATTTAAAAGACAAGCCCAAAACCCTGACTGAAACAGTGCGTAATCGTCAGGATTACCTGCCAAAATATTTCCCACTGCCACATCCTTCGCCGCGTAATCGTTACTGGCGAATACAAAACCCATGGTTTGAGGCTGAAGTTATACCAGAACTCAGACAGTGCGTCAGGGCCTGTCGCATCAACAGCTAAGCTTGCCGGTTTTTGCTGTTACTGATGTTGCGCTGATCTTATAATAGTCATAGAAACGCCATTTACCCGACTTGTAGGGCGTTAAATCAAATCACTACTAAATAGGAAAACATCATGAAATTAGACTTCAGGGTCAGCCATTTAAAAGCAAATCATCAACCGACAGAAATTAATAAAGCGATCATCGAGCTTATTCTGCAACATCAAAAAGCAGCCGGATTAAATAACCTGCAATTGGTTAAACGCATGGGTTTTACGAATTTTAATAAGGCCTTAAGGCGTTTTAGTCATTTTACACAGACCGGCTATTTGCCTGAAAACCATGCCCGCAAATTAAGCCGGGTATTGGACATTGATTTAGCGCAATTGAAAACCCTTGAGAG
>QQUO01000032.1 GCA_008501575.1 Pseudomonadota bacterium | reverse complement strand
AATAGACTAAAAATCATCATCAGTTGAGCCAATTTACTCATCATGACCTCCGGTCTTTATAATTTCAGCCACCAACCTGTTAAAGTCCCAGCCGTGTACTTTGGCGGCCTTGGGCAGTAGGCTGGTGGCGGTCATGCCGGGCGTTGTGTTAACTTCCAGAAACCAAGGCCGGCCTGATTTATCCACAATAAAGTCCACCCGACCCCAACCATCAATTTGCAGCGCCTGAAAAATTCGTTGGCTCTGTGATTGTAATTGTCGTTGCAGGGTTGCCGAAAATGGCGCCGGGCATTGATATCGGGTTGTCTGGCTGTTGTATTTGGCTTCATAATCATACAACTCACCCTCCGGCTCAATGCTCACCACCGGTAAAATGACTTCCCCCACCAAACCGACGGTACATTCAGTTCCTGCAATATATTGTTCCACCAAAACCCGATCAGTCAGATTAAAGGCTTGTTGCACCACATCTGCTAAATCATCGCCATGATTAACTTTGGTGAGGCCAACACTCGACCCTTCACTGGCCGGCTTAACAATCCAAGGTCCTTCTGCAACATCAATAATTAACTGCGCAGGGTCAGTTAGCAGTTGAAAGTCCGGGGTCAATATCCCTTGTTGAGAGACCCATGTTTTAGCCATGTGTTTATGCCAGCTCAAACAAGCACCAACATGGTCACAACCGGTGTAACTTAGGCCTTCTAATGTCAACCAAGCAGCCAGTTGACCGTCTTCACCATCGGCACCATGTAATATATTAAACACCAAATCAATGTCCTGATTCAGCAGCCTTTTAAGTTCTGGTATATCATTGGCACACAACACCTCATGACCAAGTGCTTTTATGGCATCAGCAACCGCCTTGCCCGATCTTAAAGAAACCTCACGTTCAGCACTGTGGCCACCCATTAATAAAGCGATGCGTTTAGTCATGATAGACTCCAGGGTTGATTACCATGGACTGTATAACGGCTCCAATGGAACCGGCTCCTATCATAAGCACCACATCATCGGCTTTCAGCAGGTGTGACAAGGTTGCCGGAATTTGCTCAACATCATGAACAAAAATGGGGTCTAATTTGCCACGATTACGGATACTACGGCTTAAGTCTACGGCCGTGGCTCCTGATATTTCCGCCTCTCCGGCGGAATACACTTCGCTCAAAACCAACAGATCAGCCTCATTTAGCACCGCACTAAATTCATCAAACAAATCACGGGTACGGCTGTATCTGTGAGGTTGAAACACCACCACCAAGCGATGCTGTGGCCAACCATCACGACAGGCAGTAATGACTGCGGCCACTGCGGTGGGGTGATGGGCATAATCATCAATTAAAGTCAGTGAACCACCTTTGGGTGCGGGCAATTGGTGAATATTAAAGCGTCTTCCGACACCGGTGAATCCTGCCAAAGCCCGGTTCATCACGGCGGGTGCCACATCCAATTCCAAAGCCACAGAAATGGCGGCCAGGGCGTTCAATACATTATATTCACCGGCGATATTTAAACGCACATCTGACAATATGGTTTGGTTTTCGTAAATAACATCAAAATCCATAAATTCATGTTGTTGCCTGATATTGACCGCTCTGACCTGGGCTTGTGATGACAGACCGTAGGTGATTTTATGCCGTGATACTTTAGCGGCCAACTCCGCCACCCGTTCATCATCAACACATAAGATTGTGACGCCATAAAATGGTACCCGGTGGATAAAGTTATTAAACGCTTGGTTTAACAGCTTGATGTCATTATCAAAGGTTTGCATGTGATCTTCGTCAATATTCGTGACCACCGCCATCACCGGCTGTAACATTTCAAAAGAACCATCAGACTCATCGGCTTCAGCCACCAAATATTCACCGGCACCTAAGCGGGCATGGGAACCGGCTGCAGTTAACAAGCCTCCAATAACAAAGGTGGGATCAAGATCAGCTTCTGCCAAAATACTGGCAATCAAACTGGTGGTGGTGGTTTTACCGTGGGTCCCGGCCACCGCAATCCCCACTTTAAATCGCATCAATTCAGCCAGCATCTCTGCCCGGGTTAAAACCGGTAATGCAGCGGCACGGGCCGCGCTTAATTCAGGATTATCTTTGCCAATGGCCGAGGAATACACCACCACATCCGCTTGTTCAATATGTTGTGCCAGGTGTTCGTGCATAATGACAACACCCATATTTTTAAGGCGGTCAGTGGTTTTGCTTTGTTGTTGATCTGAACCGCTGACTTTAAAATCTAAATTATGCAAAACTTCTGCGATACCGGACATACCAGAACCGCCAATCCCTATAAGATGGATGCGTTGCATGCGACGCGCGAATTTATGTTCCGGGGTTAGATAACTCATGATGCCACCTGCTCGCAAATATCAGCCACTGTCATGGCCACATCCGGTTTATACATCGCTTTTAATGCATCGCGCATAGTCTGTTGATTCGCACTGTTGAATAAATCCGCAATAGCTGCGACTAATTGCTGCTCATCATTACTTTCTGACCACATCAAAGCCGCACCATTATCAACCAATGACAAGGCATTTTTGGTTTGGTGGTCATCCACCGCTTGGGGGAAAGGTACCAGCAGTGCCGGAATATGCATGGCGGTTAACTCAGCCAAGGTTAATGCGCCGGCCCGCGCAATACAGACATCTGCCCAACCATATGCTTTGGACATATTGTGGATAAACTCACTGACTGTTACCTGCTCAGAATACGTGCCATAGGCTGTCTTCGTGGCTTGGCCATTGTCTTTTCCGCATTGATGCCAAACAAGGATGTCGCCTTGTTTTAAATAATCCATCAAATAAGCGGGTAATAAGCGATTCAAACTTTGCGCCCCCAGGGAACCTCCCATTATCAAAACATGTATTGGATTTTGGCATTGGCTTTTTTTGACATTACCAGCAATCGATGAACGCACCGGATTGCCAACCCATTGTGAATTGTATAATCCCTTTAAATCAAAACCAGTTAACACCTTATCGGCATGTTTGGCCAATAAACGGTTGGTCATGCCAAACACACTGTTTTGCTCATGTACCACCAAATGAGTGGCACAAAAACGGGTCGCCAATCCACCGGGAGCGGCCACGAAACCGCCCATTGATATGGCCACATCGATGCCTTCTTTAACCATAAATCGCCGTGCTTGCCAAATGGCTTTAAGCAATGA
>QQUO01000285.1 GCA_008501575.1 Pseudomonadota bacterium | reverse complement strand
TTTTGTCGATGTTAAATCCGATGTCTGAATAATTCCGCCGACTTCATTTTGTTTAGCCCGCACGGTTGAATATTTAAAAATCCCCCGTGATATTTTGACCATTTGTTTAGGTAAATCCACATACGCCCGGTGCGGTATAATCGTTAATGTAACACCTTTAGAACCGGAGTGGGAAGGTCATGTAACCTTGGAATTTTCTAACACCACATCACTGCCTGCTAAAATTTATGCCGGTGAAGGTGTCGCGCAATTTCTGTTTTTCCAGGCAGATGAAGTCTGTGATATTTCCTATAAAGACCGTGCCGGAAAATACCAGGGACAACGTGGCGTCACGCTACCAAAAGCTTAAATATGCGGCTTGGTATCATCGGTAGCGGTTGGCTGGCTCAAGCCATGGCACAGGCCTGGCGAGACCAGCACACAATCACCCTAACCACCCGAAACCCCGAAAAACGAAAACAACTGGAAACGGCCGGATTCAACAGCCTGTGTTATAACCTGGGCGATGACCTGGCTTTATTGGCCGACATCGATGGTCTTATCATTGCCACCACCAGCAAAGACCTGAAAGCCCATCAATCGCTATTAAAGCAAATTACCCAGTATCCCGATTTAGCCCTGTTATTTACCTCATCAACCGCGGTGTATCCCAATGATGGCAGAACCCACACGGAAAACAGTGATCAGCTTCTGACCGAACACCCTCTTTATGCCATTGAACAATGCCTGCGCCAACACCCGAGAACAACGGTGATACGCTGCGGTGGCTTGATTGGACCGGGCCGCCACCCGGGACGGTTTTTTAGAAATAAAGCCATCCCTGCACCTCAAGCCCCGGTGAATTTACTGCCTTTAGTGGATGCGATTGGTGTTTTTCAGCATGTTATTGAACACAACATCAGCGGCATCACAGTCAATGCCTGCCACAATGAACACCCGAGTAAAGGCAGCTACTACCCAAAAATGGCCCGAGCCATCGGCTTACCGGCGCCCGCAATCGGGCAGAATGACAGCCCCGGGAAAATTGTCGATACCCGGCGTTTAACCGACCAACTGAAATATACCCTGCAAGGCGATATCTGGCAGATTGAAGAATAAAAGAACAGGATTTGCCTGATTCGTAAGCATAAATCATTAAATTAAAGCTTAACCCTTTCCGGAGAAGGCCAATATTTGTTTTATGAGAATGGTTATAAATTCCATTCTTACATGAAATATTCGGGCCAACGTCTTTAAGTATCTATTTAACCAGGAGATCCTTTGCCAACATTGTGCTGATCAAAATACGCACCACAGAGACACAGAGGGCACAGAGGAAATTATTTTAACACTAACAATTCCGTACCGGCGCAGGCCGGTACCCAGCGTCTTTGAGAACAAGCTTAACCACAGCACGAACGCCTCTCAGCTTATCTTGCGCTAAGAAAACGAGCACCACAGAGACACAGAGGGCACAGAGGAAATTATTTAACCGCTAACCAATTCCTATTGACTCAGCCCAACACCTGTCATCGCACCAAAAAAATGCCATCCGTACCCACCCTATTCTTCTTCGTCAAAATCACTTTGGCTGATGGCCCGATAATAATCAACAATCACCGAAGCAGTTTGATTATCATCCGAGCGTGCCGAAATATGGGGTGTTACGGTCACTTTTGGATGGTGCCAGAAAGGGTGGTTTTCGGCCAAGGGCTCTTCTTTAAAAACATCCAATACGGCACCTCGAATTAGCCCTTGATCCAGAGCGGTTATTAAATCCTCGTCATTAATGTGGCCCCCGCGAGCCACATTTATCAGCAGTGTATGTGGCTGACACCAGCCGAGTACCTGGCGATTGATAAAACCTTGAGTGGCATCATTCAACGGCACTAAAACCACCAGGTAATCACTTTTTTGACAGACTTTTTTTAAGCCGGATCGACCCTGATAACAAGGATGCTCCGGGTGTTTTTGTTGTTGCGTCCAGGCCACCGTTTTAAAACCCAAATCAAGACAGCGATCTGCCACAAATGCGCCCAAAGCCCCTAAACCCAAAAAACCCACTGTTGGCATGGCATCGGTTTCCAGCACCTGCCACTTTTGATTGAGTTGTTGTTGATAATAAGCATCCAAATTCCGCCAATCTTGCAATACATACGCCAGCACATACTGCGCCATGCGTTGTTGCAACGAATGGGTCATAATTCGCCATTGTTGAAAACGTTGGTCAATGGCATGATCAGCAATGATGTGATCCAGGCCGGCACCGAGCGAAGTAACGGCTTTTAAATTGGGAAATTCATCAGTCACGCCCGGTGGATGTTGCCACAAAACCGCTAAGGTAACTGCTTCAGGCTCAGTAATATCAGGCCACTGCTGAATTTTTACAGCCGGCAACATATGACGCAATAAATGCGCCAAATCATCACTTGGCCGATCGCTGATAATAAGCGCTATGCTCATGTGTTGACTAAGGGCGCCAAATGGCGCAAAGCCTGTTTATACACACTGCGCTTAAAATGAATCACATTATTCGCAGGGTACCAAAAATCCACCCACCGATAGCATTGAAATTCAGGCGAAGTGGTGCAATTAAAATTCACTTTTGACTCGTGCTCAAGTAACCTGAGCAAATAATACACTTGCTTTTGACCGACGAACGATGGATCAGAATCTTTTTTCTGAAACTTTTTCGGTAGTTGGTAATGCAACCATCCGGGCGTGCACCCCAAAACATCCACATGCTTTGGCCTCAAACCAATTTCCTCATATAATTCCCTAAACATGGCCTCCTCTGCGGTTTCATCATTATTTATACCGCCTTGAGGAAACTGCCAACCGGACCCACGGGTGCGCTTGGCCCAAAAAACTTGTCCGTCATCATCCAGCAAGATGATACCCACATTGGGGCGAAAACCATCTCGATCTAACATGATGATAAAAATACTTTAAACTGCTTTTATTGTTTCAAAAAATCCCCGCCGGTACAAGCAAAAGTTAACGGCTTCCATACTTGAATAACATTAAAGCCGTTATCCTCGTGCTTGGCAGCTACCGCGTCCTGCTTTCGCTGCATATATGAACGCCTCTTTCATTACAAAGGCTTTTTTGTTGTTTTAAGCCTATTTTGGTTATTGATATTTTACGTTTTCATTCTTTTTCTCTTACACTTGCCCACGGCTCTGCACCGAGCAGCGGG
>QQUO01000003.1 GCA_008501575.1 Pseudomonadota bacterium | reverse complement strand
AAATTCGTTTTCCCCGCAATGTAAAGGACGCCACTTGCAACATAACAGAAGCTGTTTCCATCACAAATACCCCGGCCATAATAAAAAACACAAACTCCTGGCGGGTAATAAAAGCCACCAATCCCAGTGCCGCACCCAAAGCCAAAGCACCGACATCCCCCATAAACACTTGTGCAGGATAGGTGTTGTACCAAAGAAAACCCAAGCCCGAGCCAACGATGGCGGCACAGAAAATGGCCAGCTCTCCTGCACCGGGCACAAAAGGCAAAATTAAATAATTACTGATAACAACGTTGCCGGCGACATAAGCAAACACCCCCAAAGCCGATGCCACCAATACCGTGGGCATAATGGCTAAACCGTCCAGACCGTCCGTTAAATTAACGGCATTACTGGCCCCCACAATCACAAAATAACCCAGGGGAATGGTCAGCCAACCCAAATGCCAATTAAAATCAGTAATCATGGGCACCACCAGTTGTTCACGAATACTGCTGTCGCCATAAAAATAGAGGTATAACACCGCTGCTAAACCCACCAAAGATTGCAATGAATATTTGTAGCGGGCCGCTAAGCCGTCGGAATTTTTACGATGAATTTTTTTAAAGTCATCAAGCCAGCCAATTAAACCAAAGCCAATGATGACAAACAGAGACAGCCAAATATAATGATTACTTAGATCAGCCCACATTAAGGTGGCAAAAACAATAATGGCTAAAATCATGCTGCCGCCCATGGTCGGCGTACCTTGTTTACTTAAATGACTTTCAGGGCCAATTTTACGGACTTGCTGACCAATTTGTTTGGCTTGTAACCAAGCAATAAACCGTCCCCCTAACAACAACGAGAGCAGCAAAGCCGTTAATGCGGCAACCACCGCACGAAAAGTGAGATAACCAAACACATTTAACCATGAAAAATGCGACTGTAATTGTTCTGCCAACCAGTAAATCATGCGGCCACCTCCTCTAACAAGGCGTCAACCACCTGTTCCAAACGCATTCCCCGCGAAGCTTTAACCAAGACACTGCCACTGCGGCTGACCTGTTTAACAACATCTTTAATCAAATGATCCAGTTGACGATAGTTGTGACAATTTTCCTGACCAAAACCCTGACACACCGCCTCAGCCCAGTCTCCCACTGTATAGACCACATCAATGCCGTATTTTTTTGCTTGTTGACCCACCGCCTGATGCGCTTCTTTGGCCTGGTCACCCAATTCCAACATATCACCACAAATAAGCACCTGTGGTTTGGGCAATTGTTGCAGTACCACCAAAGCCGCTGACATGGATGCCGGGTTGGCGTTATAACTGTCATCAATTAACACCCCGCCTTGTTTAAAAACATGGCGTTGTAAGCGTCCGGCTGCCGGTTTAAAGTGACTCAATCCATAAGCGATCTGTTCTGCGGACACTCCCAGGGAATGGGCCATGGCCACCACCGCACAGGCATTCATTAAATTATGTTGACCGGCCAGTGGCAATTGAAAACAGATGGTTTGCTTATCAGGGGTTGTTACCTGAACCGTCTGTTGCGAGGTTGTCACCAACCGATAATCGGCATTTGATTGTATCCCAAAGCCCACCTGTTGCACCTGTTCAGGGATGAGCCAACTGCCATGATAAGCATCATCCTTATTAACCACCGCCAGTCCACCTGGCCGCAAGGCCCGATAAATATCACCTTTGGTTTTGGCAATCTGATCAATATTGCCAAAACGGCCGACATGAGCGGCACTGATGTTATTAACCAAAGCCACGTCGGGTGGTGCAATATCACACAAATAAGCAATGTCACCCGGTTGCCCGGCACCCATTTCTAAAATCACAAAATCACTGTCCGGTTTCAGTGCCAACACCGTTAACGGTAAACCAATTTCATTGTTAAGGTTGCCGACGGTGGCGTGTACTTTAAACTTCTGTTTTAATACGCTGTAGAGCATATTTTTAACGGTGGTTTTACCATTTGAACCGGTGATGGCGATGACCTTGGCCGGACATTGTTGCAACCATGCACTTGCCAGTACCGCCAGTGCTGTTTGGCTGTCATCACAAATTATTTGTGGCGCCGCCACTTCCACCGGCCGATTAACCAACACCGCCACAGCCCCGGCTTTGACGGCTTCCTGACAAAAGGCTGCACCATCAAAATGCGCCCCTGCCAAGGCCACAAATAACTGACCCGGCTGACAATTTCTGGAATCAGTACTGACCCCTTGAATACGGACATCTTTGCCCACTAAACGACCATTAACGATGGCTGCAATTTGATGAAGCTGCATTTTTATCATGCCGCCGCCTCCTGCCAGTTTTGCACCACCTGAAAATCATTAAATTCAATATATTGGTCTTTAATTTGCTGGGTGGTCTCATGGCCTTTACCGGCAATTAATAACACATCACCGGCCACCGTCTGCTGGAGTGCTTGTTCAATGGCGGCTTTGCGGTTATGAATAATGAGCGGTTGTCTGGTCATGCCCTGGGCAATGTCTTGCGCAATTTGTGCCGCCGACTCATACCGGGGGTTGTCATCGGTGACGATGACATGTTGTGCGAGATTTTCAGCAATTTGTCCCATTTGTGGACGCTTGCTGCGGTCACGATCCCCGCCACAACCAAAAACACACCACAAATCGTGTTGACAATGGGCACTTAAGGCTTTTAAAACCTGGGCCAAAGCATCCGGCGTATGGGCAAAATCAATCACCACAGTCACTGGCTTTTGTGTCAGGCGAATCATATTCATGCGGCCGGGCACCGGTGTTAAATGTGCCACCACTTTGGTTAGCGGCATGTTGTCAAAGCCCTGCCCAGCCAAAGTCGCCAGCATCGCCAACAGGTTATCAACATTAAAACGGCCCAATAAACGACTTTTTATTGGCTGAAGTTGTTGATTATGCTGCCATTGAAATGCCATACCGGCATCCAATAACGCAATATTCAATGCCTTGTGAATATGTTGTACGGCTTTACCGGCTGATTGACCTTGTCCATAAATGCTAATATTTTCGGCATTAATTCCTTGTTGTAGCCACAGCTGCCCATAATCATCATCGCCATTAATTACGGCATGGCGTAAATTAAAATCTGTAAACAATCGCTGTTTGGCCTGGCCATAAGCCGCCATGGATTCATGGTAATCAAGATGATCCTGACTGATGTTCGTTAATATCGCGGTATCGAT
>QQUO01000210.1 GCA_008501575.1 Pseudomonadota bacterium | reverse complement strand
CTCAATATCTAAGGCTTCTCACTGCAAATGGTGAGCAGGCACACGGACAATTGATTCCGGTTTCCTGAGTTTTTTAATTAGGGCCAAGGCATATGCAAATAGCTCTCGTACACCACAGTCAACATCATTAAGCCTCATTCTAATCGTTCGTTATAGCCTGTTCAAGCTTACCGTTGAGTTTTTTAATGGTGGCCATGACTTCGGTGTCGTATTGCTGGTTTAAAGTTTGTGCTTTAATCAGCTCATGGGCAATGTTCATGGCCGACATCAGAGCGATTTTTTCATACGATAGCGTGCTGTTGTTTTGTTTAATGTCACGCATGGCACTGTCTAAATAATCTGCCGCCATTAACAATGATTGCCGTTCACTCGGTTCACAACTGAAGGGGTATTCGCGATTAAGCAATTTGACTGTGATGCGCTCTTTACTCATACCGTTTGCTCCAGATTTCTTAAGCGAGAAATCATGGATTCTAAACGGGTTTTTGCCTGATCATTTTTCTGCATAAGCCGGGCTTTTTCCTGGCTTAACTCTTCCATGCGTATTTGCAGTGCGTTATTTTCAGCGGCAAATTTTTCAATTTTATCGAGGCATTTCTCAATGTTTTTTTCCAATTCTTTTATATCATTCATATTTTTACTGCGCCGTCAAAATAGTAAAATTCCTTAACAGGCCACTTGATGCATTGCGGGTTTACCCCCATAATGCTCAGCAGCCACAGAAATCCTTTGGAAAACCTTGTTATTCCGTGGAATTAATATAATTTGTTAACGATAAAAGGTCAATGAACTTATTAGATTATTGTGGCAAGTTTATGAAAAATCTATAAAATTGTAGTAAAAATATGCAAATTCCGTATCAAGCTTTTTCCAGCCACTTGAAATCTTTGGAGGTTTTGGTGTCACCGGCCGAATTACATGCACAAGCCAGTGCCATGTTATGTTTTAATGCCGACACCCATTATCAGCATTGGTTACAGCTGACCATGGCTGATTTTTGTTTGTCTGAGACCTCGCCGGAAGCGGTGACAGAGGTTTTTTCAGCGGTGTTTGAATTAGCCAAAAAAGAATTAAAAGATTCAGCCTATGGTTATCAATTGATTTTACCGGATGACGGTGTTGATTTGTCAGAGCGATTAAAAGCGGTATCTGAATGGGTTCAGGCCTTTTTATCGGGACTTGGACAAGCCGGATTTAGTCATGCTGGCTTATCTGCTGAAAGTCGAGAATTTATTGCTGATCTGAATGCCATTGGGCAAATGGATAATCAAGTGGAAGGCTTAGAAAATGATGAAATGGATTATCAACAAGTGGTTGAATATATTCGATGCGGTGTGATGTTATTGTACACCGAATTAAATCATATTCAGCCTGTCTCGCAGCGGTTAAATTAAACAACAACCGTTGTGTCCTCTTTGGGCGGGTGGAATTGGTGAAACTTATGCATAAATTACTTGCAAGTTGACACGTAATTCAGTAACATTCCCGCACTTTGTGAATGGCCGAGCCTTGGATGGCAGTTTCAAGTCAGGCCCCGGTTCGAATAACGTAGAAAATATGAAAACATACAGTGCAAAAGCGGAACAAATTAACCGCGAATGGTTCTTAATTGATGCCGAAGGCAAAACCTTAGGTCGTATGGCGACTGAAATCGCCACCAGACTTCGTGGTAAACATAAGCCTGAATACACCCCTCATGTGGATACTGGTGACTACATTGTGGTCATCAATGCTGAGAAAGTCGCCGTTACCGGCAACAAAATGGATGATAAAGTCTATCAGCACCATACCGGTTATGTGGGTAATTTAAAGACCATTAAACTAAAAGACATGTTGGCCAAGCACCCGGAGCGGGTCATAGAAAAAGCCGTTAAAGGTATGTTACCCAAAAACTCTCTGGGTCGACAAATGTATCGCAAATTAAAAGTTTACGCCGGTCATGAGCATCCTCATGCCGCGCAAGAACCCAAAGCATTAGAGGTATAAACATGGCAACAGAACAATATTACGGAACAGGACGCAGAAAATCTTCTTCAGCTCGGGTATTTTTAACCCCGGGATCAGGCAAGATTGTGATTAACGATAAAGACATTAAAGATTACTTTAGTCGTGAAACAGCGCGCATGTTGGCTCGTCAGCCATTGGAAAAATTGGGTCTGAATGATCAATTTGATGTTCGTTGCACAGTTATTGGCGGCGGCATGACCGGTCAGGCCGGTGCCATTCGTTTGGGATTATCTCGGGCTATATTGGAATCTGATGAATCACTGAAAGGTGCTTTAAAAGAACATAACTTCCTCACCAGGGATGCCCGTAAAGTGGAAAGAAAGAAAGTCGGCTTACGCAAAGCCCGTCGCTCGGTACAATTCTCCAAGCGTTAATTTTTTTCCTGCAGAACATGCAAAACCGGTCTTTATGGCCGGTTTTTTTATGGCTGATTGAAAAACCAGCTGATGCAAACTGCAGATGGAAATAAATAAGTCAGCTGTAAATCAAGCGAAAGCATAATGGGTTTATCGAATTAAGACCATAAATTTAGGCATGAGCCGGACTTAAAATTTCACGGTATTGAGAAATCCAATGACCTTGGATTGAGTCAATTGCCAATAAAAGTCGTCAAAACAAGGTTTTAAAGCATATTTTCGGTCTAAATTAAAGTATTTCATTCAAAAAAGAATGCTTGTTTCTGATAAAATGGTTTCAATTTCTTTCCCCCGAGAAAAATGCTGTTGCAGCCTGGTGCCCAAAAGAAACAAGGATTTAATAGGCTTGATATGTTGGCCTATTTGCTTGTTTTCTTTTGTTTTAACGGCTTTTTAGGCTGGCTTTTATTCCAATCCTTGCCCTTTAAGACAGATCTCGATTATTGGCTCATTACCATATATGCGCTGTTGTCGCTGGTGTCGTTCTATTATTTTGTTGTTAATGATTTACTCGCTTCGCAACTGAAAGGACGTTCCATGGCCCTGGGATTTTTATTTGCCCATGGGGCTTTTACCTTTATTGGTTATGCACAGGTTTTTCAATTACCTGAAAATATGGTGTGGTACATTAGTGGTGGTTTATTGGTAGCAGCCTATGTTTTTGGTGCCTATGGTGCCACCCGTTTTTCTCGCTATAACAGCAAAACCCGAGAAATGATGCGCTTAAGCAGTGAAACCGATGAATTAACCGGGCTGTTTAATCGCC
>QQUO01000027.1 GCA_008501575.1 Pseudomonadota bacterium | reverse complement strand
TAGGCATCCTGCTTTTGGTGCGTAAACAAACCAACACTGACCCTGCACAACCGGACAAGGGTTCAAAGATCGAAGCAAGCACTGTCTGTTCAAAGAACAACACCGTAAAAGAAACCCTCGATAAAGAAGAATTGCGACTGTTGGTTAAAATCCTCAAAGCCATTGGCCATACTTGCGAACATCAAAACATCAGCATCAAACAAGGCATCAGTCACTATCAACTGCATGACACCACCTTAATCTTCGATGATGTCAGTACAGCAGACACTCAACAAACCATTCATCTATCCCCGCTTAGCCGGATGCTAAAAGACCCCAACCAAAAACGCCCCACCTGGGAAAAACTGAAAGCCCTTAAAAATTAACACAGCCTTATTACTCCAACGTATTCGGATCAACTTACCCTTTAGCGCGACGTATTCGGGCCTGACCCGGATACCCAGTTTACGCAGTAAACAAAAGCGACAGCTTTTCACAAAAACTGACAATCTGAAACTAAATTCCCAATACCAGAGCCACACCAAAACCAAACATGGACCCTCGGGTCAAGCCCGAGGGAGTCGTAAATGATGTAATCTTGGGTAAACTAAAGTTAAGCCACAGAGAGGTCGGAGATAGGGATTTTGTGACCTATAAAGGTCAAACCCGAAGTCGGAGAAAAGGGGTATCATGCTGCTCATAAACCCGATTAAACTTTTTATCCCACCCACAAAAAAACGCGGACCTAAAAGGCCCGCGTTTTTAAAGCAATCTGCTTTTCGTTAAATTAATTAACAGTCAAAGACACCGGAACCACCGTATTGGGTTGCGATGTGTCGTTACTATTAATACATAACGCCGCAGAGTAGTTACCCGGTGCTAAACCGGTGGTGTCGACAGTCACAGAAACGGTGTCACTACCACCGATGGCGATGCCGGAACCACTGCCTGGTGAAGTGGATAGCCACGGCGCACCACAGGTGTAATTACTGCTGACACTAAAGGCTAATCCGGCAAATACTGGATCAATCACGGTTAAATCGGTCCAACTGGTAAATCCGCCACCAAAGGCATCAGTAGGATCGATAATTTGGGCATGCTCAGAATTATTCGCAGTATTCGGAATACCGGCATACCAGTTCCAACGATCGCCACCCACAAAGTTGGCCCAACCGCTGACCCAGTAATTTCCGGCCGGTACTGACCAGCTGCTGCCCAATGCACCCAACACATCAACGGTGACTTCACCACCGGCGGTTAAGGTTAAGTTCGGATCGCCTACTGCTAAGGTTAACTGGAACAGAGCAGACGCCGGGGTTTCCGGATCACCGGCAGGAACACCGGCATTATCAGCATAGACCTCAACGGTAAAGGCATCAATTTCAGTGTTTAAATCAAGGCCATTGGTAAAGCCGTCGAAATAGAACACATCCAACTGGGCACCGTTATTCAGTACAAAGTTATCGGCACTGTAAGCACCGAAGTTACCACCCTGATCATAATAGTCACTGACAATACCATCGCCGGTACCGGTGTTGACTTGCTCAAACTGCTGGACATTAATAGAGCCGGAAGCCTGAACGCTCCAGTCTAAAGGCCCTGTCGCAGAACTTTCATTTTGAATATAAGCATTTTGACTGCTGCTGCTGTTGGTTGCCATGTTATAGCTTAAAGAGCCCGGAATCACATTAATAACCGGTGAAGGCTGAACCGCCACTACCGTCACAGGCAAAGTATGTAACTGAGGCGCTGCTGCCGGAGCTGGCATATTCAGAGTCATGCTATTGAATGGCCCGGTAATAAATGCACCGGCATCACCAACACATACTTCCCAGGTACCATTGACATCTGTGGTTGTCACATCAGCTAAAGTCGAAGGCGGTTGTGGTAATGAATCAGGAGCCGGTGCCAATTCACAAACACCTGAAGCACAACCGGTTGAGTCTTCAGCCGATGTGGTCGCAGAATCAATAAAGCGAACTGTGGCACCACCAACAAAATCATCACTTGAACCAAATCCACCCGGATTTGCGATTTCATCAACACCGGGACGACTCATTAGACCAAGTACATCAGCGTTGGGATTTTCTAAAGTAATCACCAAATCACCAATCCAGGTATGACTAATGTCTAAGTCAACACTCATCGGTCCGGTTAATGGGAAGGTGATACCGGAAACAGTCACTTGACCACAAGCTGCACTATTGGGGTAATCACCGTCAGGAATTTCGATGCCCACTGCCTGACTGAACGGTATACTGGCAGCCGGTACATCAGTAATCTCCAATTCACCAAAACTGGCCGTACCAAAAGGTAAAGCTGATGCATCCACTTCAATGGTTAAAGTTTGAAAACCATTTTTAGGCACGGTAAAGGTGCTGGGGGTAACCGTTCCAGGAACGCCGTTTAACGTGGCCTGATAATCAATGGCCGAATCAGCGACACTGCGGAAGGTCCGGGTAAAGGTACAGGTACCTTGACAGTTATAATCGGTCAAACTGGCAACATTAAGGGTTTTCAAATCCCCTCCATTACCTGGATCAGCGGCGGCAAAATTAGAAGCAGACTCATCCAAAACTAATGTCGCTGTTGCGGCATTATCCACCTGGATTCGACCGGCACCCATATCAAATGGATCCGCTGGTGTCACACCATCTTCTTTCATCACACCGGCCGTCACGGCTTTCATCATCAAAGCAGATTTCACTTCGGCCACCGACCAACTTGGATTGCGTTCTATTAACAAGGCTGCTGCACCGGCATTATGCGGGGCCGCCATGGAAGTTCCGGAAATGGCTGCATAATCGGGCTCAGTACCACCACTGTTGGTGTAAGCAGCCAGAATATCCACACCTGGTGCGGCCACGTCTGGTTTATTGTACTCAAAAGGACTGGGGCCACGTGAACTGAAGTCAGCCAGGACATCGGCTTGTCCTGATGTATTCCGAATCGGCGGATACATGGTTGCACTCAAGACACCACCGGCTAAAGCCGCCTTAATGGCGGTACCGTCTGATTGTAATATCGAACCGGCGGGGATATTGGTGAGTTCTAAACCGCCCATGCGCAAGGCTCCAGCGGTATTGTTAGCCACAATGACTGCCACAGCACCCGCTGCTTCGGCATTATTAACCTTATCAGCAAAAGCACAAGAACCACGATCAATCAAAGCGATTTCACCGGTAAATTCAGTTCCAAGGGGCCATGCAGCACAACCTTCATTATTACCGGGATCCACATCACCGGCAAATCGCATATTAGAGACTGCGGGAGCAGGTACAGTCGGACCATCACCTGCAATATAGTCATAATCAACAACATCCACGGTCAGTGTCGCAGTAAAGCTACGACCATGGGTGGTGGCTGCCACAGAAGCGGTCCAGGGCTCATTATGACCCAAAGTACCGGGGCCGGGACCTGAGTTACCGGCTGAAGCCGATACAAAAATACCCGCTTGTGTGGCACTTAAAAAGGCCATCGACACCGGGTCGGTCCACGGCGATGTACCGCCACCAATGGAAAAGTTAAGAACATTAACATCACCGTCTTCAATGGCTTGTTCCACAGATGCCACAGAGGAGACACCCGGGCATAAACCACGACCCAATGTATCATTATAACAAGCATCAAACATGACCACATTGGCTTTTGGCGCCACACCACTGATGGTGATATCTGAAACACCCAAATAGCTCACAGAATGTAAAGTATTACCGGCCGATGTTGAGGCGGTATGACTACCATGGCCATTTTCATCTTCAGGACCCGGGTTATCAAAACCACTGCCCTCAAGACCATGAACAAAATCATATCCACCAATTAATTTGGCATTACAGGTATAATCTGTTCCACTCGGATTATAAGTGGTGTACTGATCACTGGTTGGATCACAAACACCGCGGTAATTACCATCACCTAAAGGATTGGTATGGGTGTAGCCATTTTCATCCATGGCTGCAAAAGAGGGGTGACTAAAATTAATACCGGTATCAATAATACCAACCACAACACCCGAGCCTTGTGGCATCGCACCATCAAAACCATCCATAAAAATAACATCTGGATTAGCCGCGCCGTGACCTTGCCACAATTCATCGGCACCAATTAAAAATGGACCCACGTCCGTGTTGATTAAATAATCTTTATCCAGAAGCACACGTTTAACATTGGCTTGGCTTTCAACCTGAGCCACTTCGTGGTCGGCCAAATAAACGGCCACTCCATTATAACTGTGTTGAAAACTATTAATGGTTTCCACTTGGCGACCTAAGATTGATTGCAAAGTGCTCAATAAATTTACTTGATCATTCACCAATTCATCCAGGTACTGCTCTGCGGCAGGTGAACGAAGTGCCACACCACCGGGACCAAAACCACTCATCACAGTGGACGGCTTGTCCATTTGAATAATGTAACGTCTTAAACCGTCTCTGGTGGGTTCAGGAATCACATAATCAACTGCACCACCTTGCCGCTCTACCAGCTGCGTTTGTGATGTGTTGACATCATAGGTTTCTGCCACTGCCTGTGCGGTCGTCGGCGCACCGGCCATATAAATGGCGGACATCACCGTCGCAGCAAGCAATGGCTTGAAATTGACTGGGGTCATAATTTTCTCCTCTTACGTTAATAAAAAAACTTCACCACCAAGGGAAGTGTGATGAAGCTCACATTTTATTTGTTTTGTTCAGCGCCTGACTTCAGAAAACTGAAACGTCTATTTATACTACACCTGTAACCATATTATAGCAACAAAGAAGCTAATCTATTTAATAACATTTACTCATGATTTAATTTCACCCCATACCCAGTCTTAATATTACCTATATCGACACAAAAGCCATTATCCAAATCGATGATTAGTTTTTTTATACATTATGATTGAACATGTATTTTCTGTGATCATTTTTCAGTCTTAAAATATCCTCATGCTACAATGCCGACATGAAACATTTCGCCACTATTCTACTGTTATTGATTACCTGGACATCGGCCATGGCGCAGACCAAAACCGGCCAAAGTGGTCTGTTTGATGGTGTCGATAATCGCTGGTATTGGAACCCCAATTTTGGGGTGGTGGTACCGGATGATGATTTGCGTTTGAATGAAGCCCATGTCTTTGATATTCGTGTTGGCAAACACTTCAATGAAAAATGGGGGATGGAACTGGAACTGATGCGGGATGAATATGACTTTGATATTGATTTTGATCTCAAACATTACAGTGCCACCATGAATCTCATTTACACCAACCATGACCCTTTATGGAAACCCTATTTTATGGTGGGTGTTGGAGGAATATACGCGGATGCTCGATTCCCGGACAACCAAAGAACCGATTTAATCGTTAATTTAGCGGTGGGGGGCTCTTGGTATTTTGTCGGTAATGGCGCCCGCATTCGCCTTGAAGCCCGCAGTCGTTTAGACACCAACAATTCGAAATTGCCGGGCCAGGATGGTTTTGGCGATGCCCAATTTACCGTTGGCTTAATAATCCCAATTGGTGATTAAGTACTCTGGAGGACATTGATTATTAATTTTTATCCTTGTCACTTATAATAAACTTTTTTAATAATGGAATAACTATGCAGTCAATGACGGCATTCGCGGCTGAAACAGTTGAAACAGAATTGGGCAGACTAAGTTGTGAAATCAAATCAGTGAACCAGCGCTTCTTGGACATCACCATTAAATGCCCTGATTTTTTGCGCACCGCAGAACATGAGTTGCGAAAAACCATTGAAACAAACTTAGCCCGCGGTAAAGTGCTTGTTTTTATCAATTTTTACCCGAATGATCAGGTGGCGTTAACCGAGATGAAAGTTAATCATGCACTTTTGTCTCAATTACAATCATGTGTTGCGGATATTAACGACACCTTAGGTACCACAGAATCATTACAATTACCTCATTTTATGCGGTGGCCTGATGTTATTATCCAAGAACCGGCAGACACTTCTCAACTTCAGACAGCGGCACTGGCACTGATAAATCAAACCATCACAGCCTTACTGGCATCCCGTAAACGTGAGGGTGCAGCGATGCAGGCGGTGCTGGCGGATAAATTAAAACAACTGAAAAAAATCACCGCCGACATTCGCACTTTCGTACCGGCCATTAACCAACAACTGGTGGATAAAATGAAAGCCCGATTAGCCGATCTGGACATTGAAGCACAGCCAGAACGTTTTGAACAGGAATTGGCAATCCAATTACAAAAAGTTGATATTGCTGAAGAATTGGATCGATTGGATGCGCATGTGGCTGAATTTGAACGCATGTTAACATTATCCGAGCCGAGCGGACGACGCATGGATTTCCTCATGCAAGAACTGAACCGGGAAGCCAATACCATCGGCTCCAAATCAGCGGCAATGACCACCTCCAATGCCAGCATTGATTTAAAAGTGGTGATTGAGCAAATGCGTGAACAAATTCAGAATATTGAATAGCACATATTTAACAACTTTATTCTGTCTGAATTTTTGGCAATGGGCTTATGAAATCAAGAACAGCTTACTCAGCAGATAAGATTAAAAACCGTTCTTAAATATACAATAAGGATTTTTTTACAGTTGCTTTGCAGTAACAGTTAATCACTTACATCGGCTGCATTATGGTTTTACCTTCACCAAGGTAAATTCAGTTTCCCATTGACCTGACCATTTGGGTTTGCTGCCATCTGGATAGGTTTCATCATACATGGTCAGTATTAATTTATCTTTTTCCATTTTAAAATGATAAAACTGCTGCCCTCCTTCGAATCCGGGAACTTTGGCAACCTCGGCCGTGGCTGTGATTTGATTACCTAAAACCTGGTATGTTCCGGCATTAAAAACAATGGAGCGAAAACCTTGTAAAATTTCTTCTTGAGTCGGGTTAGACAAGTCCTCAAAAGGAACCCTTGGACTTTGTTTGGGGCTCCACATTAAAGAATAGTGTGATTTATTAAATAAAAATAAAGCAGGTTGGGCTTGTTCAATGCGTTGCGTTTGCTCATCAGAAATCCAGGCCACAGAAGCCAGGTACCAAGCCCCAATTAGCGGATGATTTGTATGATTTTTTTGGTTATGACAAGCCGTTAAGGTCAATAAAAGGAAAATAACCACCCCACTCAATTTTTTAGACACAGCCAATCACCATCTAATATAAGATTCTATACTTTACGCAGGATGGAAGCATTCAGCAACAACTTTTTTATGGATTTACCTGACCATACAAGCTGTGTTGTTAAAATTTTACAGCAATATAGTCCTGTCCCTTAATCAAGCATTGAGTTAAATAGTTAAGATTGTAAAAGCCACATGAAAATTTAGTTTTCTACTCATTATAGTGGGTAAACTTTTGACAGAAGATGGCTCTTTATGAAATGCAATTGGAATCCTTTTATCTATTGACTGTCATCAATAGATTTTTGTTTTATAATGAGCCAAATTGTCAAATACAATCGCTTTTAAACCATGCAAAAAACTGAACTTACCGGAACTTTATACATCGTATCGGCACCATCGGGCACCGGTAAAACCTCTTTAGTTAATGCCTTGGTTCGTGATACCAACCATTTAAAGTTATCCACTTCCCACACCACACGTCCACCCCGCCCCAAAGAAATTGATGGATATAATTATCATTTTATTGACCGGGCTAAATTTGAACAAATGCAAATGGCCGGGGTGTTTATGGAATCCGCTGAAGTCTTTGGTAATTTATACGGCACCTCGCAGGAAGCGGCCCAAAAGATGCTTGATGAAGGGCACGATGTGGTGTTAGAAATTGATTGGCAAGGGGCAGAACAAATTAAAGCCCGATTTCCCGACGCCATCAGCATCTTTATCCTGCCGCCAAGTATTGCTGCATTAAAAGCCCGCTTAAATGGCCGCGGCCAAGATTCTGAAGAAATCATTAATCAGCGCATGGACAAAGCCATCAGTGAACTCAAGCACCACCACAAAGCCGATTACCTGGTGGTCAATGATGATTTTGAAGAAGCCCTCAAGTCTTTAAAAGCCATCGTCAAAGCCAATCGCATGACCACCGCCAAACAGAAAATTATCAATCAGCATTTAATTAACCGGCTACTTAAGTAAAATTTACCGTAAATGCCAGAATTTTAAAGTGAAAGAATACTCTTTATAAATATATTGCTACAAAATGGCTTATATTAATAAGCCCACAATTATTAGTTGCCCCTGTGCTCTTGTATAATCTTTCGGTTTTCGAATGATCGGTTTTCATCCATAACTTTTTCAGCAGCTGCACGCTCACGATCCAATTGGGCTTGTGTGGTGCAAATTTTTTCTTTCCGATGCGAACCTGTTACAATTCGTCGTTTACAGACGACTTTATCTTCTGTTTTACCTTCTAATGATCTTGACGCCGAATCATCAACTTGATAATACTCATCACCAACTTTTACGGCAACAACATCATCGGGCTTCTTGTTTGAACACGCGGTCATTAACAAGACCGCCAATCCAATTATTAGTGTTTTCATTATTTTCTCAAATCTGTCTACGTCTTAATTAGATTAATACAAACATCAAGGCTTTTCAAGCACCATAGAACGAAAACGGTAGTACCTGCCGATATGATGCTGATTTTTATAAAGTACATCATTGCTTTCTTCAAGCTCAAATCCACAATCAACAAATGGCTGATACCAGTTGTTTTTACTTACTTTCATGGCCACATTTAACATATCTTGTAGCCTTTTTTGGGCCGCTTGATGTTGCGTTACAAAAAGACTTAATGACTGTTTTTGTTGTTTTAATTGCTGGTTTGGCTGTTTAATTAACATAAACATTGTTTTTTGCCATGACTGGAACAAACCATGCCCAAGGTAGGATGTGTCCGGTTTATTATTCTCAATAACTGAAACGATTCCATTTTTCAATCCATTGGCAGACACTTGACCTGCGATAAATTTCTTAATTATGGCAAAAAGACCGATTTCATCAAGCCATGTATATATACGGCTTTCAAGGTCCATATAGGTAAAGACGGCACTTTTTGGACTGTGGGCGATAAAGCTAAGCTCACCATTTTCTTTCATTAGGTTGTGTAAGGCGACTGCTGATTGAGTTAAATCACTATATTCCAAGCCAAATTGACTGACAATTGCATCCTGCTGATCATTGATTAAGTCAGCAAGCCTTTCAATAGGACAATGACTTTTGAAATTAATCATGGCAATCTGTTCTTTTGGATTATTTTCTTTAATATATTGCGTGTTTATTTCACTGATATCAACGGCCGTGATTATTAATTGTTTTTGTTGCTTGAGTGCAATATCGGCCAAAATCAACGCAACCGCTCCATTACCGGTACAGGCATCAACCACCCGGGCCCCAGAGTTTAAACGGCTGACAACTTGTTCCCAAAGGTAATAAATTTCACCATCATAATTATCTTTAAAATCTTGCGGCAAAGATGTTTGCACACCACTTTGCCAATAATTACTCCAATGCGTATGATTCACATATACCTCTGATTTAATCAATGTCGTTCAATTTAAGTTCCGGTGGCACTTTTTTCATTGATAAATTCTGAAGATGATTTAGGCCGAGAAACCGGTGAGTGTAGTTCCCAAAAATATTGGTGCGAATCATATTGCAGATAATCCATATCAATATTAACCATATTATTGGGATCAGACACTTGAAAATTAGACGGTGGGTAATCAACAAGTGCATATTTTGACTGCTTACTGTCCGCCTGTCTTTTGGCGGTAAAGTAAGCGGTAAAATCATGGGGTATTTTTACTGTAATCGGGTACGATAACGTGTCATCCGGCATACAGTATTGTGAAACCAGAAACACTGTTCTAAAACCACTGTCCATCGGGATACTGTATTGTTCAGTGATGTATTGCCCAATTTGCTGATAAAAATCATACCAACCACCGGGCATGGTTTTATCAGTGATAAAAAATCTCACAGCCCAGGTTATTTTTGGGTATTTACCAGGATTTTTGTTGGTGAATTTCAACAAGTCACTTAAGAAGTCCACCGCCAGAATGTTATGTTGCCACTGCATATAACGCAACAGATAACGTAACAATCCATAACCATCACCAATGGTGTACATGTGATACATGCCTTTCATCCATTTCAGATCTTGCTCAGTATAAGAAAATGTGGATATCAAAAAATTATTGTCATCCGTTTTAATCTGATATTTTTCCATGTATTCAGGATCTGCCATTGGGCTGTTAGGCAGCAATTGGGTGGGATAGGCTTTAATTGACACATCCATATCAATGTATTTTTGTAAGTCTTTATTAAATGCATCGATGGTAATACCCGGTAAACCCATCATTAAGTCAGTGGATAGAGGTAATCTTAAATCATAGAACACTTTGGTGAGTTCATCATATTTTTCAGTTTTTATATTTTTGCGATTAATAACTTCCAGGGTTTTTTCATCGGTGGTCTGAATTGAAATAATGCCCTGGCTGATGATACCGCCGTCATTAAATATTTTAATAATTTCTACCAGCCGCCAGGTGGAGTTTTTGGTGTAATTAACCACAACTTCTTCGGGATAACCGGTTTTTTGTTTACTTTCTACGATGTATTTGGCCATTTCTATATCACGGTCATAGAGACCGTAATTGGCATCGGCAATCCACAACACCCGGACTTGATTGCCGGCTATCCAATCAATTTCATCTTTTACCCGCTGTAAATCAAACTTACGAACTTTTTGATTGGTGGCAGAACCCCAGTCACAAAACGTGCAGCCAAAGGGACAGCCACGATTGGTTTCAATAATGGCCGCTTCAACTTCAACACCATAACCATCAAAACAACCTGTCAAATAAGGTGAAGGTATGGAATCCGGGCTCGCGGTGCGCTTCCTTTTAGCGGTTCTTATAAGCGATTTTGAGTCATCTTCATTACGAAATGTAATTCCTTCAACGGTGGCCAGCTGGCGATCATATATAAGCTTTCCTGTGTAATCTTTGCTTATATTATTTAAAATATGATTGATACAGATTTCACCTTCTCCGTGTACCGAGATATCGACACTTCTATGGCTATTCATAAAATCTTTATCTGCTTGTGGGTAATCCGGGGTACTGGGACCACCATGAATGGTGATGTTCGCAGGATTATGTGTTTTAACCGCCTCAGATATCTGCATATTAATGTCAATAGACCACATATAATTCGAAAATAACCAAACACCAGGTCCGAACTTTTTATAAGGACCACTTAGAAAGGCTTTGGGGTCGAGGTAATTAATGGGAATGAGCTGAAATTTTTTAAGCAACAGCCCGTTCTCGTAGTGTTTAATGGCGCTGTAAAGTACACCCAATGCCAGCGGATAATGATTTTTCATATGAGGCACAAAATAGATGGGTATACGGTCAGGATCTGGAGCCATATTTTGCCACCAGAATTTTTGGTTAATTTGTTGCACGGGCAAGTCTGCATTACTTGCACAACTGACTTGTTCAGGAATGTCGGTGGCATCGATTAATACACCGGATTTCAGAAATTGCATCATTAACTGCATCATATGCTGTTCTGATATCAATTCACCGAATTGAATAACCAGATTTTTAAAATCTGGTTTTTCGATGTACTGGGTCAGCAGAATCAAGTCGTTGCTTTGACACTGAATATATTGTTGTAACGGCGCGGACCAGTAACACCATTGTCCTTGTTGGCGAAAAAAAGCCAAATGTTTACTAACGATAAGTTTGTCCGGTAATGCAGTGTCTGCCACCGCCACATTATTTACAGCAATGGTTTTTTGTGCTTTTTCTTGATTGTTGCCATCACTGATCACATGACCTGACTTTAATTGCTGTAATCTTGATTGCAATTGAAACGAATTGATTCCGGGAATTAGGGCTTGTAGCCAATCATTGTTTGCCAGATCTGCAAGGTTTTGCTGTGGGTTCTGGGCCACCGCATCAAACAATAATAAATCAGAAGCATGCAAATACATGGCCGGAGACTGACCATCAATCTGACTGGCAATGAGTTTATTTTTTCTAAATATTAAATTGTAACGGTTGTTGAATGACAATTATGTATCCTCTGGGTGATGGCTAATAGGCGGTAATCCTGCCAAGAGCTATTGACCATATAATAACATGGTCAGGATTTTATCATAGCCCTTTACATGGTGCTGATTGAGTATTAACGATATAACTATTTTTTGGCAAAAAAAAAGGGCGCAATAAATGCGCCCTTTTTGACCTTTACTAAACCTTCAATTAGAAAGTTTGGACATATCTGACGTAAGTCACACGACCAAAACCATCATACAGGTTGAAGTCATAATCACGTGAGTCAATAAATCCTTGACCAATTGGTGGGTATTTCTCACCGGCATTACGTACACCGACGGTGAATTTACCATCCCAAGGGGCGAAGTAATTCAATTGAACATCATGAGTAGTCCATGAAGGTGCTGCAGTATCAACCGCATCAGCATTTTGAGAACCAATGTAGTTAATATTGTAAGCAAAACTCCAATCGCCGTAGGCATAGGTGTTAGACAATACAGCACGTTGCTCTGGCAAACCAGGGGTTTTAACCAGGTCATTACCACT
>QQUO01000119.1 GCA_008501575.1 Pseudomonadota bacterium | reverse complement strand
CTTATATTTAAGACCCGACTGAATTGGCAATGTATTACTTAACTCAACCAAATCTTCTGTATTCTCAAACATCGACAAATTTGGGAATTGCTTCGCAATCTCTGCAAAGGCTGCTTTGGCGATTATAAAGCTATCGGATTTCATCTATAGATCTAACCTTAGTTACTTTTATTAAGAAATCCATTTCACTAAGCAACAATTTGGCGCACATTAACCAACCAGTTTGTCATAATCTGCATGACTACCAATCCAGAACCAAAGCACACCCTCTTGAATAGCAACCCCCAATGCACGGTAACTTAGTCCCACGCGTACTGAACGGTAACGACCAATTTTTTTAAAATGCAGTGATGGATGTGATAAGTTTTGTTTAAGTAACTCGAAGTTTTTATCGGCAAGTGTTTTTACTGAAGTGGGTAAGCATCCATAGCAATCCCAGAATTTTGGACTAGCGAAATGATTCAAAACTCTTTTGACTGACCTTTTTGGTGAGCATCGATTGCAGAATTTGCCAAATCATCTAACTTACCTAACTGAACGTCAGATTCTAATTGCGTATCCCAGGCTTTGCCATCATAGGATGCAAACCAACGTCTAAATAGTCGTAACTCTTCTTCAGTAAAGTTCTTAACCGCTTGTTCGATTTCTTTAATTTTAGACATGATTCACTATAAAAATAACTAATTGATAATTATACCACAATGGGTCAATACCACGCGTTGCACAGAATCTAAATGCTTAGTCTGACCCAAAAAATATATTCTCAAGCATTCATGACATCATTCCATCACAGTTGAAAAATAGCTTTTGATGGTCAATTGATGAAAACCAGCACGTTTAGTAAAAAACACCCGTATTTGAACGTGATCCTTCAATCATACAAGACAGAACGCCGTCACAATCATAAAATAACTTTTGCTTGTCATATACTTTGTCCATATTAATTTGCCAGATACCTAAACCGCCTTGTCTTAGCTGAAAAGTTTCCTCATCACCGACTTGGTATTGTTGCCAATATTGACTCTTTGGCATATATAAATCTAAATTAGGTACTGCTTCATCACTTTGCCAGGTCATATCCGCCGCCAATTGATAGCGATAATCTTGAAGTCCCTGGCTATCGGTCATGATGTTAAGCCGCAGAACAATGGCATACGCAAACAGGGCAAAGCCGATACATGCCACCAGGCCATAGCTTTTGGTGTCAGTACGTTCGGGTTCTTTTTTTAATAAATATCGGTAGACGACAAAGCTTAAAAATAAGCTGACAATAACAATCAATAGGTAAGGCGGCGGATCTGCATAATACTCGCTGCCCCAAAGATAAATTTCTCCGACAAAATAAAAAACGCACAGAAAAAAGACGATGGCAACACGCAAAGCTGCCGGCGTCACGCCTTCAATTTGATGTTTCATGGTAGTCTCTTGTTTGTTTATGCTGAATTATAAAGAATACGTCAGCCAACAGCCACCTCACTTCACATCAAAAGATACAGGAAAATTCAAAAAACCATTGTTTTAAGACAGTTCACCAATTAAGGAATCAACACCCTCTTCTCGAATGGTTTCTTTGACTGCCATTAACGCTTCTTTTTCAGTCGCAAACTCATCATTCCAAACCGTTGAGTTACCAAATCCATCAATGACCTCAAGTACCCAGCGTTCTGATTCACCGCGATAAATATCCACTTGGATGGTCTTATTATCGACCCGCATTGTTTGGCACAGCGGGCTCATTTCAAGTTTGAATTCATCATCCATCATCTACTCTTAGAAAAAATATTCTAAAACACCTCAATCCAAAGTCTGCACACCACCGCCATTAACAAATAAAGTCTGGCCGCTGATCCATTCGGAGACCGGGGCGGCAAAATACAGCATGGCACCGGCGATATCATCGGCTTCACCCAAACGTTTAATCGGCGTGTTCGACAGCATTTTGGCTTCAATTTCGGGTGTCAGGACACTGGCTAAGGCCGCTGTGCGGGTGGCGCCAGGACCGACCGCATTAATACGGACTTCCGGTCCAAAGTCATGGGCTAAATTTGACACCATGTGATTAACTGCGGCTTTTGAAGCACCGTAACCACTCATATTGGGGCTGCTGTTGATACTCGACATGGAGGTGCTGAATACAATGGAGCCATAACCGGCTTTTTTCATGTGTGGCACACATAATTGACATAGGCGCCAGCCACTGTGGACGTTGAGTTCAAAATCACGGCGAAAATCATCCACCGAAATTTTAAACGGATTCTCGCGACCGCCACCACCACCGCCGGCATTATTAATCAACACATGAATACCGCCAAATTCTTGCAAAGTGACCTCCACTAAATTCACTAAATTGTCGTCTTTTAAGATATTGCATTCAACCGCCAGAGCTTTGCTGCCCTGTTGTTCAATTTCTTTGACGGCTTGCTCGGCATCCGCTAAGTTTAAATCGGCAATCACGATATTGGCACCGGCCTGTGCCAGTCGCAGCGCAGTGGCTCTGCCAATACCATTGGCACCACCGGTGACAATGGCGGTTTTACCACTAAGATCAAAGAGTTCGTTAAAGGCTTTCATTGTGCAGACCCCTGTAATTGGTAAATAGTTTGTCCTTGTTTGATGGTTTCTACCACTTTAATATCCTTTATGGTCATGGGATCGACTGTTAACGGGTTTTGATTCAAAATCACAAAATCTGCCAGCTTGCCTAAACTTAACGTACCTTTTAGCTCTTCATCAAAAAGTTCATAAGCGGCATGGCTGGTGATGGCTTTTAAAGCCTGAAAGGGTGTCGCACGCTGTTGCTCCCCAATCACCTGCCCGCTGCGTGAAACACGATTAACCGCAGTCCACACCGAAAACATCGGATCAAGTGGTGTTACGGTGTCATCAGAATGGTTGGTGTATTTCAGTCCAAGTTCGTCAGCGGCTGCGATTGGGCTCAAAAAATAAGCCCGTTGTTCGCCTATATTCTGTACATGGACATCACCCCAAAAGTAAGCATGATTGGTAAAGAATGACGGCTCCATATTGTATTCTTGGAAAGTCTTGAGCTGATCGGGCCTTACAAATTGGGCATGAATCACAATGGTTCTGCGGTCTTTGTCCAATGCTTGATTCAGTTGCTTTGCGGCATATTCATGAGCGGCAATCACCATATCAATAGTGGCATCGCCGTTGGCATGAATAAATAACTGATTGTCTTGCGCG
>QQUO01000361.1 GCA_008501575.1 Pseudomonadota bacterium | reverse complement strand
ACTCAATTTAGCCTCTTTGGGCAAACTGTCGAGCTCCATTGCCCATGAAATTCGCAATCCCTTAGCCGCCATCAGCACCGCCTCAGAACTGCTGGCCCAATCAGACGGTTTACCCGAAGAAGACCGGCAAATTGCCAACATCATCACCAATCAAACTTTGCGCGCCAATCATATTATTGAAGACATTCTGGCCATGTCAAGACGCACCACAGCAAAACCAGAACAACTCAATTTGTTCACTGTCCTCAAAGAACTAAAACAAGAATTGATTGCGCAAAACCTGGGTTTACCCCAAAAATTACACATTATCTGCCCCCATGACAAAACCATCCATTTTGACCCCAAACACCTGCAACAAATATGCTGGAACTTGGGCAGCAATGCCCTGCGCCACGGCCAATGCGGCACCCTCACCATCAGTGTTCATAACAACCGCATCGACTTTAAGAATCAAGGACAACCCTTTAAAGTGAATACCCAAAAAAACCTGTTCGAGCCATTCTTTACCACCCATAATCGGGGCACCGGTCTTGGCCTGCATATCTGTCGCCAATTGTGCCACGACAACCACGCCAGCCTCACTTACCACCACCTCAACGGCAACCACGTTTTTCGCATTGAATTCAACTTAGATCTCGCATAACATATTTTAATTTGTTTGCACATATACTTTAAAGTCATCTATAATGAAGTGAGCATAGGGGGTAAAGTAATGCTTAAGACCTGTGCAAGTTATGGTGCATTGCGCATTTTCTTTAATAAAAAGGGTGTTTCTATGAAAAAGTTTTTGACCTTATTCAGTTTAATTATTTGTGCGCCACTGTTTGCACAAACCGATGATTCCAATAACGCAGCCTTTAACCCTGCAACCGCAAACCGAGGCGGGGGGGTCGGTACATTTATCGGATCGATTACATCACCACCAACCGGTGTTACCGGCTCAACTCCCGTGGGCCTGGAACACGATGGTTCCGGCAATTTATTGGTTACTGAAATCAGTAATGATCAATACTTTAGCCAATCAACCGCTGGCCCATTGGTTACCGGCCCGTTTAATGTCGCGGCCAATAACGCCAATCCCATCGGAATAACCACAGACGGTAGCACACTGTATCTCACCGACACAGCAGCTTCTGATGTTGATTTGTTTGATTTAGCCGGAAACTATTTATCAAGTTTCGATGTGTCAACCGAAACCACCTTCCCGGAAGGCATTACCTATGTGGCACCGATGAATAATTTATTTGTTGTTGATGGCGCCGGGGGCAATAAAGTGTCTGAATATGATTTATCCGGCAACCTGCTAAATAATTATCCCATTAACGGCTCATCTCAGGATGGTATCGCTTTTGATGACCAACGCTGTGTATTTTGGATTTATGACAGTGGCACGGACTTGGTGCGTAGTTATGATTCATCCTTCACTGAAATTGAAAACTTCCCAGGCACTGGTGCCAATGGTTTTACAAACGGTGAAGGGGTGGGCGTGATTGGCAATAGTCTTTATGTTATGGCACCTGGCAGCAGTGCCATCGTTGAATTTGATATTTCCCTGGCCACACCGGCCGCCAATGCCGCCACCTTATGTGCCAGAGGAACAGGTCCAGCACAAATTGTGCCGGTTAATAACTTTTATGTATTGGCCTTATTAAGCTTGTTACTCATGGTATTCGGTGCTTTTACAGCACGTCGATTCCAAAAATAAAGCAACAACTTAAACCACCAAAGCCCGTGACATGACACGGGCTTTTTTATCGCCTGCACCCCAATCAGGCACCTAATCGTTTTTTTTACCAGCACCGAAGAACATACAATTATTGACGGTTAGAATACTTGTTGCGCCGAAACCTTGATAATTCACGATGTAAAAAAAACCGATGATTAACCGGAATCAAAATCCGGCTAATAGCAGTACCCAAGCCAGAATAATCGCACCCTCATTTATACAGCGAGTCAACTTGATGGTTGCTGCAACCATAATTTTAACCGCATGGTTTCAGTCATTGGTTTAAAAGGGACGATTCGTGTCACTTCCTCTTACTTTTGGCTTTGATTCTTTGTTTTTTATTTAAAAGAGAGGTTTAGGCATTTAAAACCACTTATATAGATAAATTAATGAGGACATGGGTTTGTGGCTTATGTATTATATTTATCACAATCAAATTAAGAGGTTGTCTCATTTGACGTTTGATAATAAGCATACAAGCTCGAATACGCAGATTGCGGCTGAACTGGCACGGCAGATAATGTCCGGTGACACCACTGCGGAAAATGAATTTGTTCGATTAAATCACAGTTGGTTGTTGTTTATTGTTCGGCGGCAATTCCCACAATCGAGCCATCACGAGGATATACTTCAGGATGCATTTATGTTGGTTTTAAGCAAATTGAAACAAGGTGCAATTAATAAACCCGAATCGATTGTGTCATTCCTGCGCACGACAGCCATTAATATTGGCTATGAATACCTGAAAAAAGACAAGAAATTCACCTCTGCCATTGATCAAAACTATATCGATTTTATTCAGGATACCAATGACGGCATTCTCTCCAAAATAATTTGGAACGATAAGCTCAACTATGTACAACAAGTCATTCAGGAACTACGAAAACAACGTGATAAAGACATACTGATGGGCTTTTATTTTCACAACAAAAGTAAAAATACAATTTGTGAAAACTCAAACCTGACCGCTGAACATTTTGATCGGGTCATCTATCGTGCAAAGCAACGGCTTAAAGAACTGATTAATAATACCGGCAATGACGATGCCCGCAACAATGATTCCAAACAGCGGGTTAAAAGCAAGGCATCTAAGAACATCAGAAACCTCTTGCAAAGTATGGTGTTTAAGGTAGTTAAGTTTAACTGGGGTGCTGCATGAATCATTTTGAACCCAGTCAAAAAATGTTACAGGATTATATCCAAAATAAGCTGTCAGCTGTCCAAACCGAACGCCTTGAAGTTTGGCTGGCAGATCACCCTCAAGTAATACAGGATTTAGAGTTAGACTTGATGTTTAAACAGGGGCTTGCTGCGTTTGAAAATAAGGATAAGACAGAACAAGACCAGTTCATCGCCTCGTCCAATGCCTCTTTATATGGTCGATTGGGCTCCGTTTTTATGTTGATAATTGTTTTTTTACTGGGTGGCTTAACAACTGAATATTTCAATAAAAAATCGAATAATGCGCTGATTAATCCCGAGACAATCACGCTTTCAACTTCCAGAGGCACAGTGGCCAATGTCAATTTCAGTCATGATAAAAATACAGTAATTCAAATACCGGTTGCTTATTTGTCTGACGACCACTTCTCGGTTGAAATCTCAAATAACGCTCAACTGGCACATCAAATTCAAGATTTAATACCCAAAGATGATTTGCTGACAATATTAATTCCAAAAAGACTATTGAATCCCGACTTATATCAATTGAAACTAACCAACCTCAATACAAATGAAATTGAGACTTATAACCTGGATGTTAAATAGTTTATTTTGTGATTAAAAACCAACCAGCCCAATATTTGGGGTGTCGAGTTCTGGGGTTTTTTAACATGGATTTTTGGGCCAACCAGAAGGCTTGATCTATGGCCATATTATTAACCAGATGAGCATAGAAATAGGCCATAAATTGTGTGCTGGCCTGATCGTCCACTTGCCAAAGACTTGACACCACATTATTTGAACCCGCCAGCAAAAATGATTGAGTCAATCCGGTTAAACCCAGGGCATCATCCGAATCACCAATACCAGTTTCGCAACCGCTTAATACAGTTAAGTCCAAATCATTGGTTAATTGGCCGATATCCAGAGCCCTTACATAGGCTGACTTTTGCTGTAGACCATTTTCCGAATAAGTGGACAACACCAATGCAGACAGTCCGGGAATATCCGGATGAAAAAAGGCATGGGTGGCAATATGCAAAAGTTTATAAGGCGCATAATCGACCGCCAAAAAACTTTCTTTATTCGCCATAAAGCCGGTCATGGTATTGGCCTTTAGTTTTGCAGAAATAAGTTCGGTTTCAATTTGGCTGTTTTTTAATCTGGGGTATGTCATTAAGCCGGCGGTATTAAGTGGTTTTTCGGACAATCTGTTATCACCAACTGAATAAACCGGGTCTGCCACGATTAAAGCATTTGCGTTCACATTAAGTATTTGACCATTTTTTTGCAACGCATCAATGTTTAATACCCTTTGGACAGCTGAAGATTGGGCAATCGGTTTGACATAGTTAAAACGCACATCATTCAAACTGCTGAATGAAACCAGGTTCAATGGCTCATCCAGTAGCAGTTTGATTTTTGTAATGTGGTCAAACGCTGACAACGAATGACTTAATATTTTTGACAATTCTTTACTGTGTTGGTAGCTGTTACTGTGGCCAATCAGTTCATTTCGAGCGGCTGTGATGATATTTTTTAATGACTGTTTACCGGGTAACTTTTGAGTGATAAATTTATCATGGCTTATCCACCACGACAGGCCATCAGTGTGACCTATCGAATAGACAATAAGCAATGTGTTTGCATCGAGTTTTTGTTGAATGTCTTGTAAACTTAAATAACCCGACACTGTCACTTTTGAGCTATTATAAGAAAAATCAATTTTAGCCTTGAGTTCAATGATTTCATCTTGCAGTTGTTCTCTTTCAAGTTTCGATAACTTCAGGCTTTCCAAAGCATCAGCCTTATTTTTAATTTTCTGCAGCCACCCGGCTGTGTTTTTGGCAGAGGCAGCATAACCGGATTTGATGACTTCTTGATAGGCTTTAAATTTTTTAGTGTGTTGCATGGTTTGCAACAAACCTGCTTCGGATTGCCCCAACTTATCCAAAATAAGTGCATTGATATTTAAAGTTTCTTTTAATAATACAGATAGATTCGTGGCAATTTTTGAATTTGATGTGTTGTTTAAATAAAAATGTATGTTTGTTAACTCCTCTTTAATCACTTGCTGTGCAGTTTGATAATCTCCCATAAGATAATGGGCTCTGGCCAATAGGTTATTGGCACTGTTAAGAAGCCGGGTACTCCATATATTTTTTAGAATATTGACTTCATTTTGCAGAATCTGAATGGCTTGCGGGTATTTTTCTGCTGCAATTAATTGTTCAGCTTTGGTGATATGAATTCGCGAAGATGTTCTTTTAAAGGGCGAATCTTTGATGTAAAGAATGGCCTTATCAATATGCTGGACAGCTTGCATAACATCATCTTGTTGTTTAAAAATATGATATTGATTAAGATGACTGAGGGCTTTAAATCGGGCATTATCACTTTGCTCGGCGAATACCAATAGCTTTTTATTTAAATCTAAACTAAGTTTGAGCTTTCCTTGTTTACGATACGTTGAAGCCAGCTGATACAAAGATTCCATGTGGCCTTTGGGATGATTGATTGCATCTCTTATGTGCAGGGCTTTTTTATAGTGAATTTCAGCCAAATCCAATAAGCCCAGTTCATCAAAGAGCACAGCCAAATTATGCTCTGTTAAAGACAGCCAGCGATGACTTGTGTTTTTTACAAAAACATTTTTTGCCGTCTCCAATAATTGTTGCGCCTGTTCATAGTGACCTTTTCTCAGGTAATGCATGGCCAGATTGTTTTTTGCCTTGGCCAGTGTTGTCTGGTTCGAGATGTTTTTCGACACTTCAATATAGGCAAGCCAGATGGCTTCTGCCCGTTCGGGCTCGCCCAAAGCATCATAAACCAGGGCTAAATTATTCAGTGTGGCTGCGGTATTTTTGACGTCATCACTGTTGTTAATGGCGGCCACCATTGCCTGACTTGAAGCCTGATCTAAATTAATAACCGCGCCATTTAAAGCCAAGGACCGATAAAAAAGTTTTTTTGCTTGCGTAAATTCACCGAGCTCTAAATTAATCAGTCCGGCATTGTTAATGGCCTGAGCCAGAACCAGCGAATTTAAATCATCCGTATAGGCATGAATAATTTTCTCAAAGGCCGCTAACGCCTTTGTTAACTGTCCGGTTTTCCAAAAAGCCAGGCCAAGAAAGTTGCTGGCCCGCAGGTGTTGTTTGGTATGGTTTACTGACCAATATTCCCCGGCTTTTTTAAGGTCATCAAGCCCTTCGGTATGTGCACCGGTCTCCATCAAGGCGGTACCTTTCTCAAAAAGAGAAAGCGCTAAAAAGAACATGGCTTGATCTTGCGCAAAGCCTTCGGCTGCATCAGTAAAGTATTCAATGGCTTTTATCGTTTGATTAGAATGTCCCAGATACTGCTTAATGCGTAAATCATTGGCTCGGGTTTGGTCTTGAATCGCTTTGATAAAAGTCGCTGACTTGTTTTGCAAAGACCATAATGTCAATTTCACAGAGGTCGATTCAACACTCGATTCCAACGGTTGAACCTGAATTTTCACATCACCGGTATCGCCGGGTATATGAATTAAATAATTACCATAAGGCCCCATCCAACTGGCTGAATGAATGGTCTTATTTTCTAATGTAATGCTGCCAAAGGTGTCTAAATCCTGATTTTCGACGATAATAAGGTAATCGTTCGAATGCGATCCAATATGTATAAGGCTGTCTTTACTGACTTGATAAATCTTTGCGTTTTCTTCTTTTAAATGGATGTCTTGCCCATAAGAAGCCAAAGAAACACTTAATAAGAATAAAAAGGTTTTACGCATAGATTAGCTATTTTAAATTAAAACAGCTAATCTCGCAAAATGTTATTTATTGCCTGTTTCGCCATTTCCTCCTGTGCCGGTGCCATTGCCTTGAAGCATTACTTTTATAGATTTTTTATGAGACTCAAGATAATAATTAATGTAATTTTGATAATTTTTACCATTATCTCCCCCATTATTACTAATATTAGAGGGCTTACCCTCTTCTCTACATGTAATTTTTTCAAAACACCAATCCTGCTGGTCACCGTTATAACGACTATGAGGAAAACGTGTCTTCCATACTTTATTGGTTTCATCATATTCTATAAACTCAGAACTGACGTGCCAGACCGGGTTTTCAAAACCTGGTCTTGATTCACTCACATAGACAAGGGCGATGCCTTTTTTGTTGCCAAAATCGATTAAAGTAATCACACCGTTTAAATGTTCTTTGTTGATTGTTCTGCAAATTCGATATGACGTGGTTTTAGGTGACTTAGTATTTGACATATATTTCTCCTACTCTTTATTTTTAGTAATAATGAAACCTCTACAGTTTATTTATAAACCATGAGTTAACTTGTTCTTTAAACAAGTGATTTCAATACAGCTATTCTCTCACCAAAAGAAATAAACAATAAGTGAGAGATTGTGTTATTTCAAACCACTTAACGATACAGAAGGGATTTTAATTTTATAAAAACTCAAAATATTGTTTTTTGCATCTAAGCGCAGGGCAGTGACATCGCCACGGACGGTGATGCCCTTAGAAATCAGATAATCCATAAACATTAACTGTTTTGGGTTTCTTGATTGCGCCCGATGGGTCATTTGGGCTTATTAATGAAAATAATAATAACGATGATTGTGTCTGTACTTTTAAGCTATTGTGGTTATTGCTGGTTGGTTTCGCATACACACAGCCCGTTCCTCGAAACCAGCACCACAAGTGAGGTGATGTCTGAACAATATCAACAAATGTATTTAACAATAAATCACACCAATCAATTGATTGATAATCTGTCTTTAAAATATGAGCTCAGTCAGCCCATCACAAACTCTCAAGCCACAATGGCCACCTCAACATTCCCGTTTGATCCCCTGTTTATCAGCCATGGCCAGCACAAACCAAAATCCGAACTCGCTGCTGACTTAGATAAAAATGTGCTGAATAAACGACCTATGAACAAAAGAAGTCATAAATAAAAACTCAAGACCATAACTAAATCAAACCGCCTTCAACCCCTGAATCAACCGGCCAATGGCATCCTGGGCATCACCGTAGAGCATGCGGTTATTGTCCGCGAAGAACAGGGCGTTTTGGATGCCGGCGAAGCCGTTGCCTTTGCCGCGTTTAATGACGAGGGCGTTTTATCATAAACAAAGAGGAGCTTAACAAAAATATGCCTGACTCAGCAGCTGTTAAGGTCCGTCAAAGCCATCTCTGAAAATTAAATCAGTCACATAAGGAGTGTAGATTCCTAATGAATTGGTACTTGAGCCATTGCCTCCACCCCAAATTATCATCTCATCACCACTCCAAATCACTGAGTGGGAACTCCGACTCGTTGGCACGTTAGCGCCGATGCTGGTGGCTGTCCAGCTATCGCTAACCGGATCATAGCGACCACCGGTGTTGGTGGCATAACCATTAGCAGAACCACCCCAAATGATCATCTCATGACCACTCCAGACTGCGGTGTGGTAATTCCGACCCGTTGGCACGTTTGCCCCAATGCTGGTGGCTGTCCAGCCATCAGTCACCGGGTCATAGCGACCACCGGTATTAACAAATCCGCTGCCATCATAGCCACCCCAAACGATCATTTCATCACCGCTCCAAATGGCGGTGTGGAAATAACAACCTGTTGGCAGGTTAGTGCCGATACTGGTGGCTGTCCAGCTATCGCTAACCGGATCATAGCGGCCTCCGGTATTGGTATAACCGCCATTATTATAATTATAACCACCCCAAATGATCATCTCATCACCACTCCAGATGGCGGTGTGATAACTCCGACTCATTGGCACGTTAGCGCCAGTGCTGGTCGCTGTCCAAGCATCACTAACCGGGTCATAGAGGCCCCCGGTATTGGTATAACCGCCATTAATGTGATTATACCCTCCCCAAATAATCATCTCATCACCACTCCAGATGGCGCTGTGGCTATTCCGACTTATTGGCAGGTTAGTTCCGGTACTGGTGGCTGTCCAGCTGTCACTAAGCGGGTCATAGCGACCACCAGTGTTGGCATAAACGCTGCCATCATAACCACCCCAAACAATCATTTCATCACCACTCCAGATGGCGGAGTGGGAACTCCGAGTGGTTGGCACGTTTGCACCAGTGCTGGTGGCTGTCCAGCTGTCAGTCGTCGGGTTATAGCGACCACCTGTGTTGGTATAACCACCATCATAGCCACCCCAAATGATCATCTCATGGCCACTCCAAACAGCAGCGTGGTTACTGCGAGCACTTGGGACACTGACATCGCCGGTGCCGATGGCTGTCCAGCTATCACTAAGCGGGTCATAACGGCCACCGGTGTTGATAATACTGCCATTATTGTTAGCATCATAACCACCCCAAACAATCATCTCACTACCACTCCAGATGGCCGTGTAAAAATTTTGAGAACTGGGGACATTGGCACCGGTACTGGTGGCTACCCAGCTCTCAGTAACCGGGTTATAACGACCACCGGTGTTGGCATAAGCGCTGCCATCATTCCCACCCCAAATAATCATCTCATCACCGCTCCAAATGGCGCTGTGCTCATTCCGACTCGTTGGCACGTTATTACCGGTACTGGTGGCTGTCCAGCTATCAGTCGTCGGGTCATAGCGACCACCGGTGTTGGCATAAGCGCTGCCATCATTCCCACCCCAAATAATCATCTCATCACCACTCCAAATGGCAGTGTGATAGCTCCGACCCGTTGGCACATTAGTACCGGTGCTGGTGGCAGTCCAAGTATCGCTAACCGGATCATAGCGACCACCGGTGTTGATATAACCACCATTATTGTAATTATAACCACCCCAAATAATCATCTCGCCACCACTCCAGATGGCAGTGTGAGCAGTCCGACCCGTTGGCACATTAGTATCGATGCTGGTGGCTGTCCACGTATCGCTAACCGGATCATAGCGACCACCGGTGTTAATAAAACCACCATAATTGTAATTATAACCACCCCAAATGATCATCTCGTCACCACTCCAGATGGCGGCGTGATCCCTACGACCCGTAGGCACATTGGTACCAGTGCTGGTGGCTGTCCAGCTGTCACTGACTGGGTCATATCGACCACCCGTGTTTAAGTAGGTGCTATCAAACCCACCCCAAACAATCATTTCATCACCACTCCAAATGGCAATGTGGAAACTCCGGCGCGTTGGCGCATTAGTCCCGCTGGTGGCTAACCAGCTATCAGTCGTTGGGTTATATCGGCCACCGGTATTGACGCTAAAGTCAGAATTATAATTATAACCACCCCAAATGATCATCTCACTGCCACTCCAAACAGCGGTATGACGATTCCTCACACTGGGTACATAGAAACGTGATTCCCAGATACCGCCATCAACCCCGGCTTTTACTGCTGATAGATTATTTTCTCCCGTAATGACCGGTAAATGAAGTGAGGTGTTTTTGAGTGTTGTCTGATAAATCTCTGCACTTTGTTGCTCAAGCCATACACTTAATGGAGCCTTTGGCCAAAACAGTGTTTTAGTGCGGATGCTGTCATCGCTATGTGATAATATTTCACTGTACATATAACCCTGGTCTTTTTCTTGCAGACTCCCATGTTGTAATTGAACTATTTTTTCATTAAACGCTTCGGCACTGAGTGTCATGATGTATTCTTCTGCAAAGTCATCGACTGCTTTTTCCTGGTCTACTTTTTTCGGGTCTGCTTGTTCTATTTCAAAAGTTAGGGTGCTGACCTGGGCTTTTAGGCTGTCACTGTCATCACCTGCCAGGTAAGCCTTTAATTCTGTTTGTGCCAGCGTTTTGGTGTTAGCATGAATTTCGCTGTTAAAGTTGTAATTATTTTGCATTTTTTGTTTCACTAAATAAGGACGTGAAACACATTGGGCAATGGTATTGGGATTATGATCAAACAAAGCAAATAAGGCTTTTAAGCCTTTGGCATCCTGGGTATTTTTTGCCATGCGATCCAAATCATGTTGCAACATTTGATCGGTGATGGAAGTATTGAAGTAATCAGCCAAGATAGTTTGCATGGTTAGGTTATCAATAACTTGCCCCCAGACTTGATCAACATCAACCACTTCGCTAAATTTTGGTTTAGCCTTTTTGTTGTTATCCGGCCAAACATTCTTTGACCATTTATGTGCTTGCAGCTTTAATTCACAAGCCACCAGATTTTCCACATACTCGGCCTGAGAGAGTTCTGACCAGTTAGGATTGATGGTGCCACTGTCTGCCTGAGCATAAACGGCAAGGCTTAACAGCAGCCAAACCCACAAAACTTGCGATATTTTTTTCATGAAATAATTCCCAGCGTTTTAACCTGAGTATTATTATGAGATTTATCAGATGATTTATCAGGACAACTGTGGGACATTGCATGTCGTTTTAGGACAAAACGAATATATGTGTAAAAATATCAGAAAAAATATACTTACCATGATTTTTCAATCAATCTCAGTGAACAATAATTTTACTGAAATAAGCAAAAATAGTCAGCCACTCACAGTAGATTAATGAAGTGACAAACTGGGTAGAATATTCTGTTTAGAACAGATGATTAACCGACTCAAAAACACCGAAAGCAGTTATTAGGAAACTGCTTTCGGCAAATTTAATTATAATGCCTTCAACCCCTGAATCAAGCGACTAATCGCATCCTGGGCATCACCATAGAGCATGCGGTTATTGTCCGCGAAGAACAGGGCGTTTTGGATACCGGCGAAGCCGGTGCTTTTGCTGAGACCTATGTTTAAGGGGTCGTATTAAAAACACGGCACCTAATAAAAAGAAAATCAGCAGACAAAGACTCGCAACGCTATAACTTGGAACCAAGGCAAGAATAAAACCCCTGACATCAAACATATAAACCGAACCTGAATTCGCGCCTCTTTCATTGTCAAATGGCGCACCAATCATGGCTTGTTCAGCAGAAAGACTGACGTCACTCCCATAGATGGTCCTTGACATACCATCTGCGGGAATAATTTTTTCTTTTTCAAACCAAAAATTATCACTTAATTCAAATAAATAAGCTGAACCTGTATCTATTCCATAAACATCATCATACAGTGATCCGATCAATACTTGATGACCCAACAAACTAATGGCATTGCCAAATCTATCGCCTATTTCACCATCACTGGCAAAAATCTTTTGACTTTGAACCCAAGTTCCAGCAATTAAATCAAAAACGTAAACCGCACCAGATCCAACAGATTCTCCATCAGCCATAAAGGCACCAATCATGGCTCTATTATTATCAACACTAACCGCACTCCCAAAAAAATTATTAGCGGATGCATCATCGGCTGTCAATTTTTGAACCTGGCTCCAAACTCCAGAATTCAGTTCAAACACATAAGCTGAGCCAGATGCGATACCGTTATCATCATCAAAGTAAGCACCTATTAAAATACGATCAGCAGTTAAACTGGTTTGTAGTCCGAAACTATCTTGTTGTGCCGCATCAAGTGCTTTGAGCTTTTGTGTCTGGCTCCAATTCATGCTATCAAAATCAAACACATAAGCTGAACCAGAGCTATAAGCAACATCATCATCGAAGGGAGCGCCTATGACAGCACGATCACCAAATTGACTGATTGATGCGCCAAAATGATCACCATTTGTACCATCACTGGCCGTGAGCTTGTGGCTTTGAATAAACACGCCACTGATTAAA
>QQUO01000028.1 GCA_008501575.1 Pseudomonadota bacterium | reverse complement strand
TTGGGCGAAGATACGAGGCGGCGTAATTCCTCGATGTCAAAAGTTATCAAAACCTCTGCCGCTGGGCCAAAGAAATTGACGCCAGACCCGCCGTGCAACGCGGCAGAAAAGTTAACCGATCCGGGGGCGAACTCAACGAACAGTTACACGAACGCCACGATGCCAGTGACTTTGAGCATAAAACCCAAGATAAGTTAGTCAGTGATGAAAATTAAATCATGACACATAAAACCCTGTTTATGCCATACAGGACTGTAAACTCTTAACTAAAGGAAATTAATAGAGAATCCTTAGAGCTATTCACAAATTCCGCGAGCATAATCAGGTGGTGTCTCAAACTTAAAAATGCTGACTTCAAAGTATAATTCATAAATTTACCTATGTTTACTGATTACCTTCGATGACAGTCTAAAACGCCACCACTTTGCGTTATAAAACCACTCTCAGGGGTCTTATTGTTGGCTTTTTTACAGCGTCCCAGATTAAAACAAAAATATCTTTAAGATTTAACCGTTTAACATTTATAAATTTTACCCGTGGGCTTTTTTTTCTGGTGCTATAATTATTACTTTTAGACTAAAAGGGGGAAACATGAAATTATTATTTTTTATCTTACTTGTCGGTTTGACGGGTCAATCTTCAGCAGGTTTGACGCTGGTTTTTGTGGTAAATAGCACAGCAGATGCTTCTGATGCAGTCATTGACGGGGTGTGTGATATCGCGCCGGTTCGGGGAACAGTGGGTGAATGTACGCTGCGTGCCGCAATTGAAGAAGCCAATCAATTTTCGGGTAAAACCATTATCAATTTTAATATAAATGATGCCGGGTGCGTCAATGATGTGTGTACCATTGTTATTGATCAGCCTAATCTGGGGGCTTTGCCAGATATCATTCAACAAGTTGAAATTGATGGCTCCACACAACCAAACAATGCCATGGTTTGCAATCAACCGCCCGCCTCCCGGCCCGATTATAAAGTGGTTCTGCAAGGACAAGGCCTTGACATCGGCTTACGGCTTGAAATGGGTTCAGATGGTTCATTGATTCGTGGGCTTAATATCAGGAATTTTTTTAATAATGTCGCCATCATTAATGGGGTGGCCAATCTCATTGAGTGCAATTTTATTGGCAGCGATGAAACCGGACTTGTCAGTACAGGCAATAACCCGGCCAATGGTATTATTTTTGGCTGTGAAAGCCGTGACAATATTATCGGTGGCAGCACACCGGAATTAGGCAATGTTATTGGCGGACATGATGGTGATGGCATTCAGTTCTATGCCGGTTTCGTTTGTACACCACCGGGTAGTTTACCCAGTAATAACAGTATATCCGGAAATTTTATCGGTGTCGGCAAAGATGGTGTCACGCCTCTGTCAAATCAATACAGTGGTATTTCATTTTTTGGCGGTGCCGCATTTAGTAACTATATTGGGACTCTACAAGACGGCACCACACTTTCAGGCAACATCATCGGTAACAGCGAATCAGGTGTTTATATCAGTGATGCCAGCCACAACATTGTCATTAAGGGTAATTCTATCGGCACCGACCCGACAGGTACGGTTAACCACGGCAATCTGTATGGCGGTATTGATATTATTAGCGGCAATAATAATGTGGTTGGTGGTACAGAACCGGGTGCTGATAACCTCATTGCTTATAACAGTGAGGGTGTTTTTATCACCGGTGTCAATTCTGCCGGAAACTCAGTGCGCGGCAATCGTTTTGAAAATAACCTGACACAACCCATCGATATTATTCAGGACGGCGGTATTGAACCCGATGGCATTAACCCAAATGACGCCAATGATGCTGACACCGGCGCCAACCTCTTAATGAATCATCCGGATGTCATTGATGCTGAATTTTATGATTTAAGCGGTGATAAAGTCGCCATTATTAATTACTTAGTGGACACAACATCCATTAACGCAAGCTATCCATTGGTTGTCGATGTCTATTTTGATGAAGATGGCCGGACCGGTGGTCAAGGGGCAATGCATGTGGGCGCATTGAGCTATGAAACACCGCAAGACAACAGCCCAGAATTGGTTGATTTACCTGATCATGTGGAAGGCGGCTTACTGCGGTTAACGGCAACCGATTCAGACGGCAACACCTCGGAAATGTCAGCAGCCGTACAAATTGGCTTTATCGACTTAATTTTTGCCAATGGTTTTGACTAAAATTTCTCGCAAAGGATAATAACATTGAATCAACAAAAACGAATCGAGTGTACCATTGAAAACCGGGTGGCTTATGTCAGCCTGGCGCGGCCGGATAAGCGCAATGCGTTGGATATGGCGATGTTTCGGGAGATTGATGTCACCATTAATCGCTTGCGTAAAGACCGCGCGCTTCGAGCGGTAATTATAACCGGCCAGGGTGAAGATTTTTGCTCCGGTTTGGACGTCAAATCGGTGATGGCTTCGCCAAAAAACCCCTTGCGTTTATTGTTCAAATGGTTACCCTGGCGGTCGAATTTAGCGCAACGGGTGTCCACCGGTTGGCGACTGGTTCCGGTTCCGGTGATAGCCGCCATTCACGGTCGCTGCTGGGGTGGTGGTTTGCAAATTGTCCTCGGCGCTGATTTTCGCATTGCCACGACTGACGCCACGTTTTCGATTATGGAAGGTCGTTGGGGTTTAATTCCGGATATGGGCGGCAGCCTGGCTTTGCGGGAACATTGTCGCGCGGATGTTGCTAAAGAATTAACCATGACGGCAAAAATAATCAACAGTGAAGACGCGCATAAATTCGGTTTAATAACACATATTGACGATAATCCCCTCTCCGCTGCCGAATCTCTGGCCGATGAATTGGCCAAACACAGTCCCGATGCGGTGGCCGGTGCCAAAAAGCTCTTTAACAAAAGCTGGACAGGCAGCCGCGGTATGGCACTACTGCGCGAATCCTGGTATCAAATTCGTAACCTCAGCAGCCAAAACAACCGCATCAAAATCTGGAACCAAACCCACGACCCTGATGAACAAAAGCCTTTTAAAGACCGTAAACGGTGGTAAAAGCGACATTATTTTAATTGTCGGAGCGCAACAAACCACGCAGGTAAAAAAAATTGCTGCTTTTGTTTATATCAATATTTGTACGTGAGATCCTGTATAAATTAGTGCTGCGGTCTGACAATCGGCAGGCTTTGTTTATTATTCAAATCCATTTTTAAAAATAACATCAAGGCTATACTCCACCGAGCCGGCATCAC
>QQUO01000306.1 GCA_008501575.1 Pseudomonadota bacterium | reverse complement strand
GCCAGAAATAGATATACAAGAACACAGCTGTTTTAGCGATAAACCATAAAATACTTGGTTGTGCCAACCAGCTGTCACCCCAAATGGGTGAATACCAACCGCCTAAGAACATCAGTGTGGCCAAGGCAGAGATTAAAATCATATTTGCGTATTCACCTAAAAAGAATAAGGCGAATGCCGCGCCAGAGTATTCCACATGGAAACCGGCAACAATTTCTGATTCCCCTTCCGCCACATCAAAGGGCAAGCGATTTGTTTCAGCAACGCCTGAAATGTAATAGACAATAAACAAGGGGAACAACGGGATAAAATACCAATTTAAAAATCCACCTTGTTGGCCTTCTACAATACCAGTAATATTCAGTGTACCGGCAGCCACCAACACACCCACCAGAGCAAAACCCATGGCGATTTCATAAGAAATAATCTGTGCAGCAGAACGCAATGCACCCAGTAAAGCATATTTAGAATTTGAAGCCCAACCGGCAATAATGACACCATAAACACCCAATGAAGTCATGGCCAACACATAAATCAAGCCGGCATTAACATCAGCCAACACCAATCCTTCAGAAAATGGAATCACTGCCCAGGCCGCAAAAGCGGTGGCCAAGGTAATCATGGGGGCAATCACAAACAAGAACTTATTGGCTTTTTTGGGGAAAATGATTTCCTTGGTCAGCAGTTTCAAGACATCGGCGAATGGTTGTCCAATTCCGCGTAACTTAAAACCTAAAAAGCCCACCCGATTGGGACCAATTCGGGCATGCATAAAACCAATGACTTTACGTTCAAAATAAGTCAGGTAAGCAACCACCAGCACCACGGATAACACAATGGCTAATATTTTAGCCAGGGTCCAGGCTAAATAAATCACTGTCTCCATCATGATTGGGCTCCTATTATACTGACCGATAGCTCACCGGCATTAACGTTCAGGGTGGTGGCACGGCCCATGTGGATAACCGCTGAACCGGTCGGGACCGCATCATCAGTGGCCAGGGTTAACTCTGCATAGCGCCCACTTTGTTCCACAGAAACCAAATCACCTGCCTGAAAACCAATTGACAATAAATCACCGGGATTAACATAGACGGTGTCAGCAGTGGCCAGTTTTGATGTTTGCAATGGCTGCGATCGACGAACCAGCGGATCGCCATCATAAATACCATGATGTGCAAATAACACCAGCCCTTTTACATTTTGCTGATTAATTTCTTTCAAGGTTACAGCTGCAGATGGCAATGCCGACTTTAATTGTTCAGTGGCTTGCATCACCTCATGGACATCTTCATAGTCAAAACCATCAAAGCCCATGATATTGCCTAAAACACGCAATACCCGCCAACCCGGTTTGGTTTCGCCGGGGGCTTTATGTGCCACCAGAGCTGTCTGTCTCTGACCGTCATTATTAACCAGACTTCCACTGGACTCCGGCAGTAATGCCGTGGGTAAAATCAAATCTGCACGGGATTTAAGCGCATCATCACAAAATGCATTAAAAACAACAGTCATCTCACTGTTAACCAAACACTCTTTAATCTTTGCAGGTTCAGAAAAATCCTGTATCTCTGCCTGATAAATGAGATTAACTGTATGCTCATTGCGTTTAATGTCTTGATCATTGTACAAACCATTTAAGGCTGCACCCATGGTGTTGGCACCATCCAGGACATGGTTAACTGAGCCATTGACTAATTGCGCCATCCACTCAACCAGGGCAGCAATGAGATTGGCTTGCGGGTGGCGTGCTGCAATTTGACCCAGCACAAACAAGGCCGGCTGATCTTTCTTCAACAGTGTTTTTGCCAGAGAATTAATGTCCTCATCGGCCGATTGTTTTGTCACCCAATCACCCAAGGCACCTGCAGGGCGTTGACCGGAAATTTCAGACAAACTAACCGCCAATGAACCCAACTTTTTAACCCAAGCGATTTGATGCCCGGTAATGTCTAAATTGAGTTCAAAATTCTGTTCAAAATGACACGGGCCAAAGGCGTTAATTTGTCCACCTTGTAACCAGGCCTGTCGGATTTTATGATTCAGAATCGGCTGTTCATGACGGGCATAACAACCCACCATAACAATCTGCTTTTGTTGTGCCACATCAGTTAATGGCACATCATTACGTGGTGCCCGATAAGGGCCGCTGAAATCAACAGTGGTTAAACGGTGTTCGTGTTGATCACTGCCCAATTGATTGAATAGTTTTTTTAACAGATAATATTCTTCACTGGTGGCATGCTGACCGGCATACAAAGCCACTTTCTCAGGTGCCGTATTTTTCAACTTATTGGCCAAAATATTTAACGCATCTTCCCAGGATATAACATTCCACTGTCCGCTTTTTTTCACCATGGGTTGGGTAATGCGGTCTTGCTCATGATTTAAGCCATGAATACCATATCGATCACGATCTGACAACCAAGCTTCATTAATGGCTTCATTTTCCTGCGGCACCGCTCGTAATATCTTACCCTGTCGGGTGTGATAATAAATATTAGAACCTAAGGCATCATGCATTGATAAGCCGGCAGTGGCCATCAATTCCCAGGCACGGGCTTTAAACCGAAACGGTTTGTTGGTGAGTGCCCCAACCGGACACAAATCAATAATATTTCCGGATAATTCTGAATCCAGACCTTGGCCAATGGCTGTGGCAATATAGGTTCTGTCACCCCGTCCTATACCACCCAATTCGTCGGTACCGGCAATTTCATTTAAAAACCGAACACAACGGGTGCAATGAATACAGCGGGTCATGTCGGAAGCCACTAAGCTGCCTAAGTCCTCATCAGCCACAGAACGTTTACCTTCGACAAAGCGGGACACGTCACGTCCATAGCCCATGGCCACATCCTGTAATTCACATTCCCCACCCTGGTCACAAATCGGACAGTCCAAAGGATGGTTAATAAGTAAGAACTCCATGGCATTTTTTTGACCGCTGGTGGCTCTTTTCGAGCGGGTATAAATTTTCATACCATCCGCCACGGGCGTGGCACATGCCGGTAATGGCTTCGGTGCTTTTTCGACATCCACCATACACATTCGACAGTTGGCTGCTATGGATAATTTTTTGTGATAACAAAACCTGGGTACGTTTATACCATGACGATCGGTGGCATGAATTATCATACTGCATTTATCGGCTAAGACCGTTTGACCATCAATTTCAATGATAACCCTGTCGTCGGGCACCTGATTGCTTAAATCGGTCATGAAGTTAACCTCTCATTCATTGATTTCTTG
>QQUO01000362.1 GCA_008501575.1 Pseudomonadota bacterium | reverse complement strand
AAAGATCGAAGGGTGACTGTGTACTCAGGCGCGTTCGAACAGGTGCTGCACCAGCAATTAAAAGTTGACATTTATGATGGGGTGTTGTTTGACTTTGGGGTGTCTTCACCACAAATCGACCAGGCCTAACGTGGTTTTAGTTTTCAAAAGGATGGGCCGCTGGATATGCGCATGGATAATCAATCAGGACAAACCGCGGCAGACTGGTTGGCCACTGCGGATTTAGATGAGATGCGACGGGTTTTCTGGCGCTATGGAGAAGAAAAAAATGCCCGCAGAATTGCACAACGGATTATCGATACACGTGAGGAGTCACCCTTATTAAGGACATCCCAATTGGCTAAGTTAGTGGCGGAAGTGAATAAAGCCTACAGCAAAAAACATCCGGCCACACGTGTGTTCCAGGCCATTCGAATACACATCAATGATGAACTGGGACAAATTGAACGCAGTTTGCCACGGGCTTTGGCCTTATTGAAAAAAGGTGGGCGTTTGGTGGTAATTAGCTTTCATTCATTGGAAGACCGCCTGGTCAAGCGTTTTATGAAACAACAGGCTCGGCCAATCAAAGTGGATCGTCGGATGCCGGTGCTGCCGGATAATTTGCCCCAAGCCGGTTTAAAGATTATCGGTAAAGCCATAAAAGCCCACGAAGTGGATGACAATGTGCGTGCCCGCAGCGCGGTGATGCGGGTGGCGGAGTGCTTATGAATGCGCAGCCAATCATTACCATGGTGCTGGCCATTTTATTGGCGACGGTATTGGTGGCTTTTGTTTTCAGCCAAAATGAAACCCGAAAAGTGTTTGCTGCCTTGCAGCAGGCTGAACAAGAAAAAACCCAAATTAATGGCGAATGGGCGCGCTTACAAATTGAGCTGTCCACGTTAGTGAGTAACAGTCGTATTGAGCATTTAGCAAAAAGTGAGTTGGGCATGAAATTGCCCGAAGATGAACAGATTATGGTCATAAAACGATGACACAATCAGGCACACAAATAAGCCGAACGCAATTGCGCATGTTGGCAGTCATGGCTTTGTTGTTGTGCGGATTTGCGGTGGTTGTGGTGCGTGCTTTTGCCATTCAAGTCAAAGGTAAAGATTTTTATCAAACACAAGGAGAAATCCGCCACGTTAAAGAAGTGGATATGCCGGTTTCTCGTGGAGCCATATATGATCGTAACGGCGAGCCTTTGGCTTTAAGTACAGCCATGCAATCTGTGGGTATCGTGCCCGGTAAATTAATTGATCAATTTTCAAAAGTGGAACAATTGGCAGAAGTTTTGCAATTAAGTGCCGAAGAGCTCAAACAAATCATCACCAGCCGCAGCGACCGTCAGTTTTTATTTATTAAGCGACGTATTACGCCAATGATGGCTGAAGCGGTGAAAGCGCTCAACATGCCAGGGGTTGAATTTAGAACTGAATATAAACGGTTTTATCCAACCGGTGAAATTATCAGTAATGTGGTGGGGTTTACCAATATAGAAGATCAGGGCCAGGAAGGTCTGGAACGGACCTATGATAATTGGTTGACTGGTATCTCAGGTAAGAAAACGGTGGTTAAAGATTTACTGGGTCATGCGGTGGCAGACATTGATGTGGATGAAATAAAAGCCCCCAAACCGGGTAAAGATTTGTACTTGAGCATTGATCGACGTTTGCAATATGCAGCCTATTTGGCGTTAAAAAAAGAAGTGTATAAACACCGGGCCAAGTCCGGTTCAGTGGTGGTGCTTGATGTCAGTACTGGTGAGGTATTGGCCATGGCCAACATGCCTTCTTTTAATCCCAATGGCAGTAAAGAGGACAATCTTGGCTGGCGTAATCGTGCCGTAACGGACATTTATGAACCGGGTTCAGTAATGAAGCCGTTTGCCATTGTGGCGGCTTTGGAAAGTGGTCAATTTACCCGTACCTCAACCATCGACACTTCCCCGGGAGTGTATGAAGTGGATGGTTTTGTGATACATGATTTTCGTGATTATGGGGAACTGTCTTTGGTGGATATTTTAGTGAAATCCAGTAACATTGGTGTCGCTAAATTGGTGTTGGACTTGGGACGGGAACATTTGTGGGACGTTTATCATCGATTTGGATTCGGTCAATCAACAGGCAGTGGCTTTATTGGTGAATCAGCCGGTTATTTGCCACCGCATAACCGTTGGCGAACGGTGGATCATGCCGCTTTATCACGTGGTTATAATTTATCTGTGACCACTTTGCAGCTGGCGTCTGCGTATGCGGTGTTTGCCAACAATGGTCGATATCGTGCGCCGACATTCATTAAAAACAGCCTCAATGAAGAGCGGGCCATTATTGACCCGGCCATGGCGGCCAGTATCACTGAAATGTTGACACATGTGGTGACGGATAATGAGGGACATCGTGCCGGCTTATCCAATTACAGTGTTGCCGGAAAAACCGGCACCGCGAGAATCGCCGAAGATGGCGGATATTCCGATAATTATATGGCTTCATTTGTTGGTTTTTCTCCGGTCAGCCGGCCACGATTGGTGGTGGCGGTTAACATTAACAGCCCCCAGGGCGAAGCCTATTATGGTGGCCAGGTGGCGGCACCCTTATTTGCGGAAGTGATGAAAACCGGATTACGTTTATTGAATGTGCCGGCGGATGAAGTGCCATTAACAGCCGATAAAAACACCCCAATGAAAACTGAGGACAGTCATGGCTAATCGCAAAATGTTGTCCCAATTACTGCACTGCGTGGACAGTCAACAAGCTATCAAACATGACCAGGCCATTATTGGGCTGGCGGTTGATAGTCGCGAGCTGCGGTCAGGCGATTTGTTTTTGGCATTAGCGGGACATCAACAACATGGTTTTACTTTTGCGCAACAAGCACAACAACAAGGGGCGGTGGCAATTCTGGCTGAAACGCCAATTCCTGCTGAAATTAATCGGCAACAATTGAATATTCCGGTATATGAAATTCAATCGTTAAGTCAACACCTGGGTTCTCTGGCGGCGTATTTTTATGACCACCCCAGTGAGCACATTAAAGTTACAGCAGTGACCGGTACCAATGGTAAAACATCAACCGCTTGGCTGCTGGTACAAGCCTTACAAGAACTGGGGATTAAAGCGGCTTATATGGGTACTTTGGGTGTGGGTGATTTAGCGGCTTTAGCACCTTTAAGCAACACCACGCCTTCAGCACTTCACATTCAAGCCCATTTAGCAAAGATGGTAAACAGTGGTTTTACTCAGGTTTGCCTGGAAGCCTCATCGCATGCCTTGGTACAAGGTCGCTTAAACGG
>QQUO01000097.1 GCA_008501575.1 Pseudomonadota bacterium | reverse complement strand
GTAAATAAGTATAACGCTTCATTAAGGGGTAAGTCATGGCAATAAAAGCCGCCACCAGCGCCAGATCAAAAGTCAGCAGATTGAGAAATAGCAACAATGATGCCGAGAGCACGAGTAATCCAAAAAACAATATCCAGGCTTGTTTCACCGAGACTTCACTAATCGCCAACGGTCGGTGTCGGGTGCGACTGACATGGCCATCATACTTGCGGTCGGCAATGTCATTAATAACACAACCGGCCGAGCGCATCAAAAACACACCCAAAGTAAAGATAAACCAGAGATGAAATGGTGGCATGCCCCCGGCGGCACTCCACAAAGCCCACCAGGCCGGCCATAACAACAGCAAAGTCCCAATCGGCCGATCCGCCCGCATCAGACGCAGATAAGGCACGGCCTGAGGCCAGTGTTTTTCAATCAGTTTAAGCATGGCGGTATTGTAAACCAATGCCTTAATGAGTTCATTTGATTTAAATATTTAAAAGCACCTATTTTATTTAACCACGGAGGTCACAGAGGTTTTTACAAAAGACATAAACTATTCATTTAATTGATTTTTATACGTAAACTCAAAGACGCTGGTGCCAAAACCCCGGCTTTCTGCTGTTGTGCATAACAGCAACAATAAAAAATAGATTTATTGTCGGCTTGATAGATAACCGAATACGGGAATTTTGATAAAATGTATCTTTTAAAGTCCTTTTGAAAAAAGGGCCATGTTTGTGGCATGTCGGAAATAACTGCGTAGGCTGATTCTAATTCTCGAATAAAATCATCACCAAGACCAAGTGCTTGTTTTTGATACCATTGATAGGAAGCTTGTATATCTTCAGAAACCTGAGGATGGAATTTCAATTTCAACAAGTGTTAGCCCTTAACTTGTTGTTTAATTTCTTGCCATGTCATAGCTGTAACAGCACCTGAACGTAGTTCTTTTATGCGCTTTTCTGCTAATTGAAACCAGGCATCATCCACACCCTCATCTTGCTCAGTTTCCAGAGATGAAATCAGACAATGGGCCAGTAAGGCGCGTTCACGGCTATTTAGTTTTTTTGTGTCTTCTACAGCTTTTTGGATACTCATAATGTCAGCTCAATACGTCTTGTTCGATTATTTTATCACAAAGATCACAAAGATTTTCACACAGGCATTAAGCCTTATATTTATCTTTTTATCTTTGAGAACTTTGTGATTCCTTAGTGTTCTCTGTGGTTAATAGTTGCTATAATATTTACATAATAAACGATTCTATGAAATGCGATATTTTTCAAGTGTTTGCGGTTGGTTTTTTTTAAACAAAAGGGGAACATATTGTGTGCTATATGATTGTATTGAGTACCACCTCGCCTCAAGACCTGACGCAATACAACACAGACTTATTGACTTTTGAGCGTGAACTAACAAGCCTTGCGATTGATAACGAGTTGACGTACCCGGAACGATGGTTTGTCGGTTCCAAACACGGATGCAGTTGTGGGTTTAGAAATTTGTCCACATCTTCAATTGATTTGGGTTTTGGTGTTCCTGAAGACTGGTACCCTGAAGAAACAGATGACATAGAAGCAACCATTGAGTTTTATTTGGTCATTAAAAAGCTGCTTTCTGAAGCCCATCAAGTGGATTGTATTGATGCCTGGGATAATCAAGATGATCAGTCTTCTTTGCTTGGAACTACAGTGGTTAATATGAATTCAGTGGAACCAAATGAATTCAGGTTCTTTGAAAACCATAAATTTGAATTTGTGACTTAAAATCATTGGATAATTGACTTTAATTATTTAGGGTTAGTGCTTGATAGATACTGATTGTCTATGTGTCTTGTTTCACCATAAAGGCCACAAAGGTTTTTATCGATTTTATGTCACGCTGCGTCACTTTTTCTGAGGATAATCATTAAAAGCCATCTGACAGAACCTGCCGGCCATTCATTTAGGCACGATGTTCAATTCGTCTGGTGGAGTGGGTTATGAGTCGTTATAATTTTTTGCTTGTGTTAATGGGAAATAATAATGAGTACAAGTCCTTTCAATACAGCCTGGACGTTTACGCCGGAGCACCCATCGCAAATTAATTCAGTTGCCATCAGTGATGACGGTTCACGTTGTGTTTTTGGTTCGTCTTTTGAACGTGGTGAAGGCCGGTTTTACACCTATCTTTGTGATGGTAAAGGTCAGCTTATGCAAAAACATGCCATTGCCGAGAACATCAGTTACCAAGGGGTCTTTTGGGTAGATATCAGTGGCGATGGCAAGTATTTTGCCAGCGGTGGCGAAACCAAAAACCCGAAACCAGGTGAGCAATCGCATAAACCGGTCGCCGGGCAACCGGGGTTTTTACAGGCTTTTTCAGTTGAGACTGGCGACTGCTTGTTAAATGTGACACGCAGTGAGCGGATTAACCAGGTCAGTTTAAGCCAGGATGGTCATTATTTGGCTGTTTGTTATGGCCATACGGTTGAAGTGTTTGGATTAACCGGTTCAACTTACCGCTCTATTTTTACGCGAGCGACCCCTGATTTTAGTATTAATAGTTGCGAAATCTGTGATAACGGTAACATTGTGGTTACTTCAGGCATTCATTATGCGGGTGATCAAGTTAATTTATTCAAGAACCGAGTTAAGGTCTGTGAACAGAGTGAAATTCAGCAGTCCACCGTCGGTCAAATCAATGTCTATGAAGTGGATGGCGAAGTCGTCAACATATTAGGGACTTGTGATGTCGATGCCGGTTGTATGCGGGTGGCAGTGGTAGATGATGGCAGTCAGTGGGCGGTTTCGTTACATGATGGTGGTTGTGGTTTGGTGTTCGCGAGTTCACCCGATGCTTTTGCATGGCGTACCAGACCGAATGCCCCAAACCTTGAGTTGGCTTATGCCGTGGCCATCACCAAAACCGACCAAGACGATGTCTATGTGGCTTGTGGCGCCAACCAAAAGAACAGCGATTTTGGCGGTTTAATGTATCTGGTGCAGTCAGTGCAGATGGTTTATGAAAATGACGAAGATTCGCATTATTCACCGGCTTATTTTAAAGGAGTTATTCAATGGACACAGGACACTCAATTTGGGGTCAATCCAGGCGTGTCTTTGGATAAAAATGCCCGTTATGTCACGGCCACCGATGGCAAGCCGAAAGGTAAAACCGTGAAAGAATCCAAAGGGAATTTTTATTTATTTGCAGCCAAAAACGGTCAAAAACTATGGCAACACCAAACGGATATGATGAATTGGCCCATGCAATTGGCCAAAGATGGGCAATCTGTTATTGGCGGTAGTGACAA
>QQUO01000057.1 GCA_008501575.1 Pseudomonadota bacterium | reverse complement strand
TAAAAATAAATTTAATGCAGTCGTCGTTTTGTCTGTCAGTTTGACAGCTTCTCCCTCAGCCATTAATTGATTGTCTGTTAGACTAAATTTGTGTTGTTTGATTTGGTAGCGCATTCAGTTATTTTATATCAGTGGCTTTCAGTTCAATAAAATCTTTTTTAAGTCTTTGGAAAAAATGCTGCAATCGCCTTTGATCAGCGGCCGTCAGTTGTTCGTTGCGATAGCGGATGCGCAGATAGCATTGCTGAAATTCTTGTAGTGAAGATTTTAATGGCGGGTATTTATTAATGATTTGGGGCAGCACCGCTTCAAGGCCTGCCTCTTTTGACGCATAAATATCCGGCTCCTTCTTAAATAAGAGCATCAATCGCAGATACCATTGTTGTAAATCGGTGTATTGGGGCCGTTGTCGCCACCACATCCAGGCAAAAATGGTTGCACCGGTTAACCCGAGTATAGCCAGCAGCATAATGGCCAGATTTTTACCTTCACGATGCTTAATACCAATGGCATCGAACAAGGCCTGTTGTTTACTGACATTAAAGTCACGCACCCATTTATTCCAGCGAAAGCGATACTTGTCCATATTTTCTCGGGCTTGACGCAACCAGGCAAAATCCATAAAGGTACGGCGCTGCTCAATAATATTCCCGGAACCCCGGAATAATCGTTCCGGCGAAACCACAGAAGTGGGATCGACCCGCTGCCAATAACCACCCAGTTCATGATTTGCTTGATCAATATACACTTCTGCCCAGGCATGGGCATCGGATTGTTTCACCAGTAGATAATCACCATTATCAACCCCGCCCTGATAACCGGTCACCACCCGCGCCGGTAATCCTGCCATGCGCATCATTACCACAAAAGTGGAAGCAAAATGTTCACAAAACCCCCGCTTAGATTGGTAAATAAATTCATCAATCACATCTTTACTGTCTAAGGCCGGTGGTGAATATGAATAGAGGAAGCCCTCAGATTGAAACCAATTTAAGGATTTGTTAATGAGGCCATAAGCAGAATCATCCGCCGCCAGCCATTGTTGAATCATGATTTGGGTTTGCATGTTTAAATCATCCGGATAGTCCAGTAACCGTTTTTGCTGATAATCCGGCAATCTTTGATACAAGCGATCACTAACAACAGAACTTAACCGATAGTGCTTTAACTGGTTAACCGCTGTCATCGAATGCAAAGAGGACGCAGGTGACAACATCGCCCCGGGTGGTGCCCGTAAAATGGTGTCCAAGCCAAACATAAAGTGACGGCCATTGGGCTCCATTTCGATGGCATAATCAATGACTGATGCCTGACGATCAAAAGCCACCGTGCCGCGTATTTGCCTAAATTCATGTCGAGTCCAGGTGCGGCCGTCAAACTCACTGAGTACCGGTCCCCGCCAGTAAAGCTGATTATTATCAGGTTTTTCACCCGCTTCAAAAGTCACCCGGAAAGCCGGCGAATCGTCCATAAACAGTTCAATGATTGAACCGGGGCTCATTTCACCGGAGATTCCGGTTTTGCCTTCTCCGAATATATCCGGCGAGCCCCAAATCGGTGAGCCCAATCGTGGAAATGCCAGAAAAAACAACACCGCAAACGGTAACGCCAATGCCAGCCAACCGACACTTGCTTTTATATGCTGCTTTTCAAACCAGGCTTTACCATGGGGGTAATTAACCACCGCCAAAGCGTGGGTGGTGACCCAGGCAGATAACAGTAAATAAAGCACCAAAACCAAATCCTGAGAATATAAAAACCGTGTCATGGCGACAAAATAACACAGCATCACCACCAGCAAGGCATCCCGTTGGCGATAGGTTTCTAATAATTTTAACACCGTCATGGTAATCAAAATAGTTACCGAAATTTCGCGGGATAAACCAAAGCCCTGGCTATACACAATTAATAACAGGGCAGCGATGGCCACCATCATCAAAATAATGTTATAGGCTTTTTTGATGTGCTTAATCTGCACATAAAAACGATAGGCAATGACCGCTGTCAGCATCGGTGCAAACCACAGCGGCAAACGATACAGTTGGGGAATGACCGCCACCAACACAGCCAAACACACCCAGAACACCTGTTTGGTGGTGAGTTGTGATTTTATTCTGGCCATGGTTCTCCCCCTTGACCAAACAATGCCAACGCGGTTAAACAGTCATGGTAATGGCGCTCTCCATGACCCATACGACTGCTGTAGTTTGGTAATTTCAATTGGTAATTCAAAGCCTGTTTATCGGCGGCCACTACCCACGCGGTTAGTCGTGACAGCCGAGCTTCCACATCGGTTAAAGGGATTTGGCTGTAATTGAAAAGCAGTTCTTTACCTTGCTTTAAATGGTACTTTTTAACAAAAACCCCCTGACCCTGGGCCGATTTTTTCCAGGCAATATCACGAATCGGGTCACCGCTTTGATATGGACGTAAATCATCCATCTCATCACCTTGAAACACCGTAACATCCGGCCCGTCCAGGCCACCGTGAGTCGGAAATGGTGGACAGGGTTGTTCCGGTCGCGGATAAATAAGCACCGCTGACTGTGGCTGACAATAAGCCCACACGGTCACCAAACCCAGCGGATAACGGGTCAAAAGTTTTAACCGGGGGAGCTTTTGATAACCGCGACGTTTGGATTCTCCGGCCAGTTGCCATTGACCGGCTTTAGTCATGATATTAGCGGTATCCTGCGATTCATTCATGGCCACTTGGATTTGGTAACGGCGACTGCTTGCAGTAAGCTGTAAGCGCACATGATATTGTTCACCGACAAACACCGGTGATGCATGCACCTGATCTATTACCACATCTTTTAGATTTAAAAAGGTTTTATAAAGCACCACCTGCGCCATACCAAATAATAAAAACACCAGCATCAGACTCATGTTGTTATTAAAATTCAGGCCCGCCAACATCATGGTGGAAGTAATCAAAAAGAAAAATAAACCCGGCTTTGAAGGCAACACATAAAGCCGCCGCCAGTGCAAGTTCACCGGTAAAGCCTCGCGGCCACGCCGGTTCATAAAAAGCTGTTGTAGGCGCTTAAACAAGGTTGGCGCTGTCGAGTATCTCTTCGATGTATTCATCTGCCAAGCGCCCATCGTCCGTTAACAACCGATGGCGACACACCGGATAAAATCCCTGGGTGACATCATCCGGGGTGATAAAATCCCGACCGGCCATAAAAGCCAGACTCTGCGCCATCCGAAATAAGCCCAAACCGGCCCGTGGAGATAAACCTTGCTGAATATGGGGGTGCTGTCGACTTTGGGTCACCA
>QQUO01000305.1 GCA_008501575.1 Pseudomonadota bacterium | reverse complement strand
AAACCCACCTTATTTTGAAGGCATGACCTTGGACATTGGTGGGATCAGTGACATTTCCGGCGCCAGAGTTTTGGCTAAACTGGGAGATTCGGTGACCACCGATCATATTTCACCGGCGGGTGCCATTGCCGAGGATTCACCGGCCGGCCGATACCTTAAAGAAAAAGGCGTGTCAAAAGCTGAATTTAATTCCTATGGTTCGCGCCGCGGCAACCACGAAGTGATGATGCGTGGAACTTTTGCCAATATCCGTTTACGCAACCAACTGGCCCCCGGCACTGAAGGTGGCTGGACCCGACATCAACCCTCTGATGAACAAATGAGCATTTTTGATGCCGCCATGCAATACCAGCAGGACAATGTACCACTGTTGATTATTGCCGGCACCGAATATGGCACCGGATCGTCACGGGATTGGGCGGCCAAAGGCACCAACCTATTGGGTGTAAAAGCGGTCCTGGTGCAAAGTTATGAACGCATTCACCGCTCAAACTTAGTCGGTATGGGGGTCATTCCGTTACAATTTAAAGCAGGCGAAAGTGCCGAAACCTATGGTTTAACCGGTCAGGAGAGTTATGACATCATCGGCTTAGACAATGGTAACAGCAAAACAGCCCAGGTTAAGGTTCACCAACAAGACGGCGGCACCATTGAATTTGAAGTGGATGTTCGTATTGACACACCAAAAGAAATAGAATACTGTCGTCACGGTGGCATCTTACATTATGTGTTAAGAAATTTAGCCCAATAAGCTGATACAAGCCACCGAATCACTTGCTGATTCGGTGGCTTTTAAATCAATCGATAATTTTATGCGTATAAAACCACATCTACTGCTTATATTATTCGCTGCACAGGTTCAGTCTGGCCCGACATCTAACCAGAAACTGGCTGAATCATTGCAACAATGCAGCCAATTACAAAGCGATTTTGCCCGCTTGGTTTGTTATGACAACTTAAGTAAAGAACAACAGCCCAAAAACGATGCTGAAACCTTATCACCACAACAGCAGGAAGCCGCGGAACAAGCTTTAAATCAAAAGGACAAGCAACCCATAACAGCAAAACAATTGCCTGCCTTAACGGCTGACCTGAATGAAGCCGGGTTTATGTACAGTGTTGGACGCATGGATTTATTGGGTGCTGAATTTGATGCCATGTTAATCAGCCTGGGGCATCGAATTAACATGGCAGACTTTTCGTTTTCGCAACAACCGGATGTTCACTTTAATGTGTTCGGGCAAATACGGGCACAATTTGATGTCGAGGAACTCAGCACCCGAAACAACAGTGGTGGGGCATTAATTAATACCGATTTTAGTGTTGGTGGTGAACTGGTCCAAAATCGACCCAATTGGTCATGGCGATTATCCTACCGGCATCGCAGCACCCATTTGGGTGATGAGTTCTTGATTGAAAACCAGGACTATCTGACAAAAAGACTAAACCTCTCCTACGAAACCCTGAAATTTCTGGCCTTTAAAAACTTGGGCCAATGGGATATCTACGGTGGTGGCGGTTTTATCACCCGTATGGAACCCAGTGGCTTACACAAGTTTCAGTGGCAAGCCGGCTGGCAATATCAAGCGGCTAATTATTCTGATTTTACCCCGGTGGTGGCTATGGATTTATCATCATGGGCAGAGGCAGACCGGGATCTCAACCTGACACTACGTGCTGGATTTAAAATTAATAAGTGGTTTAATCGACCGGTGAATGTGTTTTTAGAGTACCAGGAAGGCCACTCGCCCTACGGTCAGTTTTTTACCGAAGATTTTAATTATTTCGGTTTAAGCCTCTATAATGAATGGTGATATCAAGCTTGTAGCGCATGAATTAAAAAACCAGTGTGAGCTAAAACATCGTGATAAGCATCAAACGATGTTGGATGTTTAAGCAAAATCCCTTTTCAAACTGATAAAACCCTGGTGAACGTTAATAATAAGGGGCACTCAACCAATACTCATTAACAATATAAATAAAAATTCTATATAATAAACAGTTCAACCCCAAGAAATCATTGTTGATGAGGCCATCGTTTAGTTCGATCCACAAAACAAAAAACCTAAGTAGCCTGAGTCGTTTGCCACGAGCGATTTACCCCATGCGCATCCTGGGTATGCTAATGGCAGGCATTGCCGTTGGCTCTGTTTTAATTGAGTTACAGGCTAACATTTGGGTCTGGTCCTGGGCGGTATTCAGCTGCGTTTTGTGGCCTCACATTGCCTTCCAACTGACCCAATTAAGCAAAAACCCTTTTGCAACCGAAAAACTTAACCTGCTCATGGATTCCATTATTGCCGGTTCCTTGGTGCCACTTATGGCTTTTAATTTATTGCCCTCGGTGCTACTTATTATGCTTAATGTCACCGATAAGGTAAATACAGCCATAAAAGGTATATGGTGGAAAGCCTTTGCCTTGTCAATAGTGACAATCGGCGTGGTTGCTTTATTGTTTAATGTAAGCTGGCAACCGCGAACCAGTTATTTTATTATTATCGGTTGTCTGCCTTTGATAATTATCCACTTTACCGTGGTTAGCTTTAATGCACATCGTTTGATCCATCGGGTACAAACGCAAAACAGGCTGCTCAAAAAACTCAGCCAGCAAGATGATTTAACAAGCCTGTATAATCGCAGAACATGGCAACAAAAAACCCAAAATTTAATCGATACGCATAATCCCGACAGCGACAATCCTTTAACCTTGATGTTGATTGATGTTGATCAGTTTAAAGCCATTAATGACATACATGGTCATGCCATTGGTGATGACATCTTGATTAGCACGGCACAAGTGATTAAAAACAGTTGTCAAAATAACGCCATTATTGGTCGCCTGGGTGGCGATGAATTCATTGTGGTGATACCGGCAGACTTAAAAAAAGCAAAACAAGTGGCCGCATCCATTAACCAGGCCATTAATCAAATCCAAACCATTGCCTCTGATTTGTGTTGTTCCGTCAGTATTGGACTGGCCACGGTGACCACAGCCCCAAAAGACATTCGCAGCTGGTTTGAAGCCGCTGATAAAGCCCTCTATGAGGCTAAGAAATTAGGGCGGAATACCATGATGGGACAGCAACTTAATTAAGCCGGCTTTATTTAAGCCAATAAAATGGCGTTCAAATCATACACGCCTTTGTCTTGTTGCGCCAACCACATTGCCGCAGACACCGCACCCTCGGCAAATAAATCACCGCTTTTGGCCACGTGTTCGATGCTGATTCGCTCATTGGGGAAATCGCATTGAATGAGATGAGTACCGGGCACTTCAGCCTGCCGCACTGATTCAATATTGATTTCACCCAGTAAAAACTTGTTGTCAGCCACCACCGTTAATTGTTGGCTGCTGCTTAGACTTTGCGCCAGCGATATGGCAGTACCCGAAGGTGCATCGATTTTATGTTGATGATGGGTTTCTTTTATGCGGTAACTTGCTTGGTGATTAAACTGTTTAAAAACCTGTAATAAGTTATTGATAATCTGTATATTTAATGAGAAATTTGCAGCCCACAAAACGGGTATAAAATAGCCTGCCTGGCTGATGCGGTCAAATTGAGCCTGACTTAAACCGGTGGTACCACTGACCAAAGCCGTTTCGCTCATAACACAATAATCAATCACCGCGTTAAAGGCACTCGCCTGGGAAAAATCGATGACCACATCCGCCGTCAATCCTTGCAAGTCACTGACGATGGGGGCAGTGTCTTCACGATTATTAGACAGCACGGATAAGGGTTTACCAAGATGGTGGTTGTCAGCCGAAACTAAACCGGCAACCACAGTAATCTGTTCTTGCTCACTTAAGACTTTCAGTAATCTTTGCCCCATTCGGCCACTGGCACCACTGATAATAACCTGAATTGAATCAGCCATTGGTGACTTTATCTAAAAAAGATTTCACATTATCAAACCAGCCTTTACGCTGTGGATTATTCTTATCACCGGCTTGTTTAATACTGTCATCAAATTGTTTCAAAATATCTTTTTGTTCGTGGCTAAGATTAACAGGCGTTTCAACATGTACTTTACAGAATAAATCGCCTTGACTGTGTGACCGCACTGATTGTACACCTTTGCCGCGAACCCTAAACTGCTTACCGGACTGTGTTTCAGCCGGAATTTTTAATTTCACAGCACCCGATAATGTTGGTACATTGAGTTCACCACCCAAACATGCGGTGGCAAAGTCCACCGGTATTTCACACAGTAAATCATCACCTTTGCGGGTAAAAATATCATGCGGTTTAACACGAATATCGACATATAAATCGCCGGCAGGACCTCCTTGCGGGCCCGCTTCACCTTTACCGGTTAAACGAATGCGATCGCCTTCATCAACACCGGCGGGAATATTTACTTTAAATGTGCTGTTTTCACGTCGTCGGCCTTGACCGCCACAGTGACCGCAAGGATTACTGATGGTACTGCCTTGACCACGACAATCAGGACAGGTTTGTTGCACCGAAAACATACCTTGTTGCATGCGCACTTGACCGATACCACGACAGGTTTGACAGGTGCTTTTTTTACCATCCTTTGAGCCACTGCCATGACAAGGTTCACAGCTGCTCATGGTTGGTAATGTGATTTCTTTTTCGACACCCTCAATGGCTTCTTCTAATTCCACCGACATTTCCACTTGCATGTCATGGCCCCGTTGCGGACCTGCAGATCTTCCACCACGACGGCCACCCCCAAAGATGTCACTAAAAATATCACCAAAAATATCACCCACATCACCATGAAAACCGCCACCAAAGCCGCCCGGGCCAGTACCATTTTGACCGGACACGGCATCAAAGCCATATTGGTCATACATTTGGCGCTTTCGTTCGTCTTTAAGAATTTCATAAGCCATTTTGGCTTCTTTGAAGCTTTCTTGAGCTGTGGCATCATCACCGGCACGGTCAGGGTGATATTTCATCGCTAAGCGCCGATAAGCTTTTTTAATTTCTGCCTGGCTGGCTGACTTATTGACACCTAAAATATTGTATAAATCTTTGTTCATGCAATTTAACTGCTTAATCGTGATTGAAATTTATGGAAAAAGCCGGTGTGGCTCTATGGCCCTACCGGCTTTTGTTAATGGCTGAATTTAGGCTCAGCCTTTTTTATCATCATCAACTTCTTCAAATTCAGCATCAACCACATCATCATCACTGCCACTTTCTGGTTGTTGCTCACCACCGGCCTGAGCCGTTTCACCTTGACCGGCTTGTGCTGCCTGGGCCACTTTTTGCATAACCGGTTGTAAAGCCGCTTGTAAGGCTTCATTGGCTGATTCAATGGCTACCTTATTATCTTCTTTCATGGCTTTTTCAGTGGCTTCAATGGCAGATTCAACGCTCGACTTTTCGCCGTCATCAATGATTTCCTTGTGCTCTTGCAAGGTTTCTTTGGCAGTATGAATCATGGCATCAGCGGTATTACGGGCTTGTACCAATTCATGAAACTGCTTGTCTTTTTCAGCATTTATCTCAGCGTCTTTGATCATTTGATCAATTTCTTCATCTGATAATCCTGAGCCGGCTTTGATTTCAATGCGTTGCTCTTTACCCGTTGCCTTGTCTTTTGCTGACACATGAATAATGCCGTTGGCATCGATATCAAAAGTCACCTCAATTTGTGGCATACCCCGCTTGGCTGGGGAAATACCCTCTAAATTAAACTGACCCAGCGATTTATTGGCACTGGCCACTTCACGTTCACCCTGCAACACATGGACTGTGACCGCAGACTGATTGTCTTCAGCGGTAGAAAACACCTGTGATGCTTTGGTTGGGATGGTGGTGTTTTTCTCAATCAACTTGGTCATTACGCCACCCAAAGTTTCAATACCCAACGACAAGGGTGTCACATCCAATAACAAGACGTCTTTAACATCTCCGGATAACACACCACCCTGCACCGCCGCGCCCATGGCAACAGCCTCATCGGGATTAACGTCTTTACGAGGTTTTTTACCAAAGGTTTCTTCCACAATCGTTTGCACCGCAGGCATCCGAGTTTGACCACCGACTAAAATCACATCGGCTATTTCATTGATGGAAATACCGGCATCTTTAATCGCTGTTTCACAAGGGCCAACCGTTCTTTTCACTAATTCATCAACCAAGGATTCCAGTTTTGAACGGGTGATTTTAATGTTTAAGTGTTTTGGTCCTGAGGCATCTGCAGTAATGTAAGGCAAGTTAACTTCGGTTTGTTCTAAGGTTGATAACTCGATCTTGGCTTTTTCTGCGGCTTCTTTTAATCGCTGCAAGGCCAATGGATCGTTTTGTAAATTAACACCTTGGTCTTTTTTGAATTCTGCAACCAAATAATCCATTAAACGGTTATCAAAGTCTTCACCACCTAAAAAGGTGTCACCATTGGTGGCCAACACTTCGAATTGTTGTTCGCCATCAATATCGGCAATTTCAATGATGGAGATATCAAAGGTACCACCACCCAGGTCATACACTGCAATGGTGCGATCACCGCCTTTTTTATCCATACCGTAAGCCAAAGCTGCAGCGGTTGGCTCGTTAATAATGCGTTTCACTTCCAAACCGGCAATTTTACCGGCATCTTTGGTCGCTTGGCGTTGTGAATCATTAAAATAAGCCGGCACAGTGATTACCGCGGCTTCTACTTTTTCACCTAGGTAATCTTCTGCAGTGGACTTCATTTTTTCCAAGATTCTGGCTGAGATTTCCTGAGGCGCCATTTTTTTACCGCGCACTTCAACCCAGGCATCACCATTATCGGCACCAATAATTTTATAGGGCACAATATCCTGGTCTTTTTTCACCACGTCTTCATTAAATTTACGACCAATCAGTCGCTTAATGGCAAATAAAGTATTTTCCGGATTGGTCACCGCCTGGCGTTTAGCCGATTGACCCACTAAAGTTTTACCCTCTTCGGTAAAAGCCACAATCGATGGGGTGGTTCGATCGCCTTCTGCATTTTCTATCACCTTGATGTCTTTACCTTCCATCACGGCGACACAGGAATTGGTGGTTCCTAAATCAATACCTATTACTTTTGACATATTAAATATCCTCTATATTTTGTATTTTAAACTGGTTACTATCTATGGACTTGTTGACATAATTCAAGCGAAAGCTGCGAAGCAGATTGAGTCGCCAAGCCATTTAGGTCGGAAGCGTAAGTCCCAAGAACATTCCTTCCTCATTGGGCGACCACAACCATGGCAGCACGTATCACACGGCCATTCAATAAGTAGCCTTTTTGAAAAACATCGACCACCGTGTTTTTTTCATGGTCTTCAGATTTAACCATGCTCATGGCTTCATGAATTTCAGGATTAAACCTTTCACCCAGGGGATTAATAATTTCAATACCGTATTCCTGTAACACCTTGGACAAGGATTGTTGGGTATTAATGGTTCCTTCAACCATGGCTTCGACCGTCACTTCAACTTCATCGTCATAAACAATTTCTAATGCTTTATCAAAGCTGTCCATCACCGGAACCATGGCCTTAATCAACTTTTCATTGGCATATTTCCGGGTATTTTCTAATTCCCGTTGCAAGCGCTTTTGGGCATTCATGCCTTCTGCGGCAACCCGCAGAATTTCTTCATCTTTGGCAGCCAATTGCAAGGTCAGCTCATTGATTTGTTGCATTAAATCCTCCATGTCAGCAGACTCGTTGTCAGAATTTACATTCTGTTCTGCTTCTGTCTCGGTTTGTTCATTAACTTGATTCACTTCATCAACCTGATTCGGCGCTTCATGGAGCGTATCGTTGTCAGCATCAATATGATGTTTATTGTCAGTCATGATAATATCTAATAAAAGTTATAATGGCTGTGATATAGTGATAGCAGATGACAATTCAAGTCACCGTGGTTAAAATAAACCATTAATTGTTAACTCATTTTCAAGCAAAATGCTGCAATCCATCTTCATTAAAAACTATGTCCTGATTGAACAGTTGGAAATTGACTTCAATCATCGCATGACCGTGTTCACCGGCGAAACAGGTGCCGGTAAATCCATCACCATCGGGGCTTTGTCCCTGGTTCTGGGTGCCCGTGGTGACACCGCGGTCATTGGTGCCTTCGGTGATGCCTGTGAAGTGGTGGCCAGCTTTGACATGACTCATCATCGTGCAGCCAAACAATGGCTAAAGCACCATGATTTAGACGATGATGCATTAATTATTCGCCGCACCTTAAACAACCAGGGTCGCAGCAAATTATGGATAAATGGCAGCCCGACACCGGCTCATTTGGTGAAAGAACTGGGCCAATATTTGGTTCAGATACACGGTCAACATGACCAGATTAAACTACTGCAATCCAGCACCCAACGGCAGCTATTGGATCGCAGTGGCGACTATGGCGACCTGCTCAAGGCGTTAAAACAGGTCACACAAGATTTAAAACAAATTGATGAAGACATTAAAGCGCTTAAGCAAGCCGGCTCATTATCCACTGAACAACAACAGTTACTCGACTACCAATATCAAGAACTCCAGGAATTGGATCTGCAAGCCGGAGAATATGAGCAACTACACCATGACCTAATGCGGGTTAGCCATGCCCAAGAAATCCAGCAAGCCTGTCAACAAACCATCGATGATTTGGACGAATCGGACCAGTCAGTGCGGCATCTTTTGGCACACCACATCAATCAACTAAAACACCTTAAAGGTTTCGACGGTGAACCGGCTTGTCAAATGCTTGACGAGGCTTTAATCAATGTTCAAGAAGTCATTCAATATTTAAGTGATTATGCCCAAAATATTGAACACAATCCCCAACAACAACAAAACATTGAGCAGCGTTTACAACAAATTAGTCACATCGCACGGAAACAAAACACCCAGGCCGAGCAACTTCTCGACCACCAACAACAGCTGGCCGAACAACTCAACCGTCACCAGCAGCAATCACAACAACAACAAATACTGGATAAAAAACACCGACAATTACGCCAACAGTATCACGACATCAGTCAACAAGTGAGCCATGCCCGTCAGCAGGCCGCCCAAAAATTGGCTGCTAACATCAGCGCCATGATTCAACAGTTGGGCCTGCCCGAAGCGAAATTAAGTATTCAGGTCAATCCCACTGAATTTAATGAAACCACAAAACCGCTGGCGACCGGTTTAGACCAGGTTGAATTTATGATTACCGTGAATAAAGGACAAACACCTCAACCCTTAAGTAAAACTGCCTCCGGGGGTGAATTATCGCGAATCTGTCTGGCCATCGAAGTGGTTGGCCAGAACCATGACCACAGTGCTTTTGTGTTTGATGAAGTCGACACCGGCATCGGCGGTGCCACCGCTGCAAAAGTCGGTGCCATTATGCGCAAATTAAGTGAACAGCATCAGGTGTTTGCCGTAACCCATTTACCGCAGGTGGCCGGTCAGGCTCATGACCATATTTTGGTGTCAAAATCCAATGACAAAACCCATGGCCTCACCCGCTCATCAATCCAGCACTTAAACCGAGAACAACGTATCCAGGAACTGGCCCGAATGGCCGGCGGTGAAACCATCACCAAAACCACCCTTGCCCAGGCCGAGGAATTTTTAAAAACAGGATAAACCATGAAACCTATTTTTTGCGCAGTCATTCTTCTCATTGCCACAACATTAATGGCACAACAAAATTCAACGACAAATAATGAACAGCCCAATGATGGTATTAAACAATTTGCTGATACCATGGGGCTCTTGATGCGTGAGCCCAGTGAAGCTGAACGCGATTCCATGGAACTCTATGGTGCCTGGATGCAAGCTTTCATAGGATACTTGCTTAACCACGAACAACCTTATGCCCAAGCCATCGCATTACAACAAACCAATGCAATATTGCGCTCTCAATCAAGCCGGGATGATTCAGATTCCTTACAAGCGTTTTACCAAAGCCATGGCAACCACATTAATAACCTGCTCAAAAATGAAGTCCTGAATATCGAAACCTTACAAATATTACAGGCTTTATGTTTTCAACAAGAATTGGATAACGTCTGTGACCGGAAAACGCTGTTAGATAAACAAATGCAGCTTTATCCCTATGACTTAAGCGTCTATCTGCGACCTTTGCAATTGGCCATCGAAGCAGACAATCAAGAACTCACCACTAAACTTATGAAAGTGATGAGTGGCGCACAACATTTTTCCATGGTGGATTATCTGCTACCGGAATTTAATACCCTGGTGAAAAACTATTTTAATGAAAATCCCATACCCGAAGCGGCACTGTTACGAGAAAAAAATAATTATTTGCTGACCCAGGATTTAACCGAACAACAAAAATCCATGTTAGAGAATCAATTTAACGATTACATGCCATACAATATTCTCATCAGCATGCAATTAGCCTTACCCATCCCGGCATTTAAACCCCTTAAAGACCTTTGTCAAACAGAAAAAACGTACAGTGCCGATTGTTTATACATTGCTAAAACACTGCTGCACAAGAGCAACAGTAAACTATCCAAAGCCATGGGACACATTATTAATTTGGCCGTTTATGAATTGAACAATCAGCAAGATATGCTGGCCGCCAGTCATGCCAACCAACTGCGTTTAAAAAAATACACCGAATGTATCAGCCAAAGTATTGAACAGAATCAACAATTTGAAGACATGTTTGATAAAGACTTTTCAGAACACTGGTTAACAGCAGAAGATGAACTAATCAGGTTAAACAAAATTGCCACTTATCTGTATGAAAAACGACAAGCCGAAGGCGCTCAGAACAACCCAAACCCTGAGAATTGTTAATAATTGACTTAAGTCAAGATATCAATAACCCAATTTATTTAAACTGACCAACACCTTATACGTATATTTCTATTATGGAATTGGTTTGTCCTGCCGGCAATTTGCCGTCTTTAAAAGCGGCGGTAAAAGCCGGTGCCGATGCGGTTTATATGGGCTTACAGAATGCCACCAATGCCCGCCATTTTGCCGGATTAAATTTTACCGAAAAGCAAATGACACAAGGCATTGAATTTGCTCAAAGTCGCGGTTGTAAAGTTTTCTTAGCGGTGAATACCTATCCCTATTGTCATGATTTACCCACCTGGCAACAAGCCGTTGATACTGCCGCAGAACTTAAAGTCGATGCTTTAATTTTAGCCGATATGGGTGTTATGGATTATGCCTGCGAGAAACACCCCGATTTAAACATTCATTTATCGGTACAAGGTTCAGCCACCAGTGCCGCTGCGGTTAATTTCTTTGCTGAACAATTTAATATTAAACGGGCGGTCATCCCTCGGGTGTTATCAATTAAACAAGTGGCCCATTTGGTTAACCATTCATTGGTCCCGATTGAAGTCTTTGGTTTTGGCAGTTTATGTGTAATGGTGGAAGGCCGTTGTTTATTGTCCTCTTATGCCACTGGTTTAGGTCCCAATAACCACGGTGCCTGTTCACCGGCTGAGTTTGTCGAGTGGAAAAACACCGATCAGCACTTAGAAACCCGTTTAAACGGTATTTTAATTGATCAGGTGCCGAAAGATGAATCGGTGGGCTATCCGGTCATCTGCAAAGGTCGATACCGTGTCAATGACCAAATCGGCTACGCCATCGAAGAACCCACCAGTTTGAACACCTTGTCTATTTTGGCTGAATTAAAAGCCATTGGAGTGGCCGCGGTTAAAGTCGAAGGCCGCCAGCGCAGTCCGGCCTATGTGCGACAAGTGACTGAAGTGATGCGGGCCGCCATTGATGACTGTTTGGCTAAACCGGACAACTATACCGTTAAAGACAGCTGGAATAAAACCCTGGGTGATTTGTCCGAAGGTCAACAAACCACTTTAGGTGCTTATTATCGGAAATGGCAATGACAGAACCTACTTTTAAAAAACTATCCCTGGCACCGATACCCTATTTTTGGGATCGTGAGCACACCCAACAGTTTTACCAACAAGCGGCTAAATCAGCGATTGACATCGTTTATTTAGGTGAAGTGATTTGTAGCAAGCGACGGGCCTTATCCCTGAATGACTGGCTGACCATAGGCGGTGAATTACAGGCATCCGGTAAGCAAGTGGTGTTGTCCACCTTATCGTTGCTGGAAGCGGCTTCTGAATTATCGGTGATGACCAAAATTTGCCAGCAAAATGAATTTTTAGTGGAAGCCAATGACATGTCAGCGGTACAACTGCGAACAAGCCATGGCAATCCAGCTTTTGTGGCCGGCGGTTCACTGAATATTTATAACCAACGGAGCTTGGATAAACTCAAATCACTGGGATTAACACGTTGGGTTTTGCCGCATGAACATAATCAAGTGGCTTTGCACGAATTTGATTTAAGTGGTGTTGAGTTGGAATTACCGGCATGGGGACGTTTATCCCTGGCCTACTCAGCCCGCTGTTTTACTGCCCGCACCCATAACCGCAGTAAAGACCAATGTGGTTTTGTTTGTGATCAATACCCCGATGGCCTGGCCATGCAAACCCAGGAAAATAAAGATTTTTTGGTGATTAACGGCATCCAAACCCAATCAGGGAGCATCCAAAATCATATAGAAGCCATCTCCGATAATTCAGTGAACATCCTCCGCATTACACCCCAGCAAAACCACTGTTTTGAGGTTATCGATATTTTTGACCGGGTCAGACAAGACACACTCAGTGTTGCCAATGCTCAGCAACAACTGGTCAAATGCACCTTTCACCCAATCAGCAATGGCTATTGGCATCAACAAGCCGGCAAAAACTGGGTGGCAGTCAATTAATGACCATTTTGACATGAATTTTGATCGTTTTATTGCCCATGCTCTGGACTCTCACAGTAGTCAGCATTTACATAGTTTGCGTGCCTTGTGAGAGGCGTTGGCACAGGATAAGCATTTATTGCAGGT
>QQUO01000103.1 GCA_008501575.1 Pseudomonadota bacterium | reverse complement strand
AGCCTTGCCAGTATGCGGTGGTGTCTTCATCCGTTTTCATGGCAATCAGGGTATAGTCCTGGCCCTGATTATCGGTCAGATGTGGTTTTAATTGATTCAGCTTGATTGTGCCATCAGGTTGACTGGCTTCGGCCACCACCGGTTGACCTTTCTGCCAGCCATGTTTGGCTATATAGTTAGCCACACTGGCGATGGCATCATGGGGGTTGCTCAGCAAATCAATGACACCGTCATTTTCATAATCAACTGCATAACTGCGATAACTGGAGGGCATAAATTGTCCATATCCCATGGCGCCTGCATAAGAGCCTTTGGCGTCCAGAGCGGATACATGACCATCGGCCGACAGTTTAAGAAAATGGCCGAGTTCTTTAGTAAAAAACGCACTGCGTTTAGGGTAATCAAATGCCAGGGTGTATAAGGCATCGAGTACTTTGTGATTGCCCATGATCCGGCCATAATAGGTTTCTACGCCGATTATGGCGACAATGATATTTACAGGAATTTGTGTTTGGTCACTGACTTGCTGTAATACTTCGGCATTTTGTTGCCAAAACTCAACGCCTTCTTTAATGCGCTTGTCGGTGATAAAAATCGGTCGATATTGATACCATTCCAGTACTTTTTCAGCGGGTTTGTTCATGGCGTCAATAATACTTTGTTGGTGCTTAGCCTGATTCAAAATGGTGCGAATGGATGCCGCATCCAAGTCGAATTGTTGAGCCGTGTCGGTGATAAAGGCATCAACATCAGCCGGTTTCACTTGGGCCACAGCCAAAGGTGTTAATAATAAGCTTACAAGAACAAAGTGGATTTTCATTGTTGGATTAGTTTTTTATGTTTGTGAATCGCCGCTATGATACCAAAAGACAGCAGTAAAGTAAGTATTGAGGTGCCGCCATAGCTAACCAGAGGTAAGGGCACACCAACCACCGGCAGCAATCCTGATATCATGCCTGCATTGATAACAACATAGACAAAGAAAATCAAACTTAGTGCCCCGCACAATAACCGATTATAGGTGTTTTTAGCGTGATAGGCGATAAACAGGCAGCGCATGATGATACAAAAATACAGCATAAATAACAGCAACACACCCAAAAACCCAAATTCTTCGGACAACACTGACAGGATAAAGTCAGTTGAATGCTCTGGTAAGAAATCCAATTGGGTTTGACTGCCTTCGGTCCAGCCCTTGCCGCTAAAGCCCCCTGAGCCAATGGCAATTTTGGATTGAATAATATTCCAACCACGGTTGAGTGGATCCGATTCCGGGTTTAGAAAGGTTAATATCCGGTTCTTTTGATAATCGTGCAAGAAATACCACAACACCGGCATCGACAACACTGTGAAGCCACTCAGCCCGATAATTAATCGCCATGATAAGCCGGCCAAATAAATCACAAACAAACCGCTTAATGCAATTAAAAGCGCGGTACCTAAATCAGGTTGTTGATAAATCAACCCCGCCACCAAAGCAATCACAGCAAGGGCAGCCAATAAAGCAGGCCAACGGGGAGGAATGGGTGATTGTCTGAACAACCACGCCACCATCATGGGTAAGGTAATCTTACCCAATTCGGAAGGTTGGATGCTGATACCCACATCGAGCCAACGTTGTGCCCCTTTAACCGTTATACCGACCAGTAAAACAGCCACCAACATCAGCAGAGTTATGGTAAATAAAAAGGGTGTGAATTGTTGAAAACGCTCCGGTCGTATCTGGCTAACCAGAAAAAAACCACCTAAACCCAGGATGATGCGAATCATCTGCCGCTCCACCAGTACCCAGCCACCGGCACTGTAAAGCACCACCAAGCCACCGGCCAATAACACAATAATAAGACTGCTCAGTATCGGGTCAGGGAATGTTGGCAATCGTTTAATCATGATGATGGTTGCAAATAAGCGTCAATAATTTTCTTGGCAATGGGGGCGGCAGCTTTAGAGCCACTGGAGCCATGTTCGGCCACCACCACCACCGCAATTTGTGGTTGGTCAGCCGGCGCAAATGCAATAAATAAAGCATGATTACGTAATTCTTTGGGTAAATCCTCGGCTTTTTTATAAATGTCTTCTTCTGATTTGCCGTAAACCTGTGAAGTGCCACTTTTACCGGCAATCAAGTAATCTTCAGAGCGAATGCTCCGTCCGGTGCCGTACGGAGCATTAACAACGGCAATCATGCCATCGTGGACGATCTGCCAATCAGTGGGTTTTATGTCCATAGGTAAGTGACTTGTGTTAACCGGATGTTGGACCAAGTGTAATGGGTTTACTGCACCTTTGGCACTGAAAATCGCCAAGGCTTGGGCCATTTGAATCGGGGTGATGACAAAGTAACCCTGTCCGATACCGGCGATCACTGTTTCCCCGGGAAACCAAACCATATTGCGAAAAGCCCGTTTCCAGTTTTGGGATGGTAAGATTCCTTTTTTTTCGCCACTGATGTCAATACCGGTGAGTTGACCAAAGCCAAAGGGCTGTAAAAAATCATGGATTCGATCAATGCCTAAGCGATAAGCCAAATCATAATAAAACACATTCACGGATTCGGCCAGTGACCGGATAATGCCCACTTGACCATGGCCGCCGCGTTTCCAATCATGGTATCTGCGGGCCTGATTCGGTAATTGGAAATAACCCCGGGAAATGTAGCGATAATCTTTATCGATGAGTTGATTGTAAAGACCCGCTAAGGCGATGTAGGGCTTGATGGTTGATCCCGGCTCGTAACCGCCCTTAATACTGCGGTTGAATAAGGGTTTATCAGGTGATTCGGTTAACTTTTGGTAGTCTGCATGTGATATACCGTTAATAAATAAATTGCTGTTAAATCCGGGTTTAGAAACCATGGCCAAAATTTCACCGGTATTCGGATTGACTGCAATGGCTGAACCGCTGTCTTCGTCAAAGGCCTCATAAGCAGCCTGTTGTAATGCCAAATCAATGGTCAGTGTTAATTGCTCACCATTTTTTGGCGGCAATTCGATGTGTTCTGACAGAACCTTGCCCTGGGCATTAATAACCGTGCTTAAGGTGCCGGAATAACCGTGCAGTTGTTGTTCGTAATATTTTTCAATTCCGGTTTTACCCACATAATCATCAGCAGCATAACGATTTTTGTCCACAGCCAAAAATTCCTGTTCAGTGATTTTGCCAACATAGCCAATAACATGAGACATAATAACCGGGTAACGGTACTGACGAATAAGATAAGGTTCGGTACTAAAACCGGGGAACTGGTGTTGTCGAACTGCGAATGCCGCCACTTGCTGTTCGCTCAGTTTGTCTTTAAT
>QQUO01000295.1 GCA_008501575.1 Pseudomonadota bacterium | reverse complement strand
CAATTCAGACAACCAATCAGTGGGCTCTCGCTCTTCATCCAACTCGATAAAACCAAAGGAGCCTTGTGCAATATTTTCCAATAACACCATTGGCTCGGCGTCTTCAAAGGGTGACATTTCATCTTCATCATCATAATTTGAAACCAAACCGTGGCGGTATTGCAACACAATGCCATCACGGGCATTAACCAACTGTAGTTCTTGAATATGAGGTCCGCCACTTCCTAAATAACCTGGCATTTGCGAGACAAAAGTTATGCGCCGTGATTCGCCAATAAATTTAATCATTTCCCCCTCATCACTGACTGCCACAGCAATTGGCATGGCCCGACTGACCTGATGTCTAATAATGTTTTGAATAACCCTGATTTCATTTATGGCGGTTATCTTGGCTTCACCTTTGGCCACCATCCTGCGACCGGAATCGATACCGGAAAAAATCATGGCCATAATCATGGCCAACAAGGTAAACACCACAATCACTTCCAACAAAGTAAAACCGGCTTGTTTTTTTATCATGGTCGCTCACCATACTCAGCCGCCAATGCCCTTAAACTGACGAATTCAGCGACCCGTTCTTGATAGTCACCATAATCCCAGCGAATGGTTAAGGTGATGTGATAGAGTTCAATGGGTGCAAAATCCATCACTGTATCTCCTTCATAGCTGATGTCATAAGGCCGCATGCTGATATCCCAGCGATGACCATTGTCAAACTCACCTGATACAGTGCCCTCTTCGATGGGTATGGTGACTCCAATTTCGGCCATTTTACTACTGGCTTGTAGGGCAATTTCTGTGCGCTCAGAGGATTTAATGGTGTTGGCACTTGAATTGGACAGGATTTCCAACACCACCATAAAAGTCATCGCTAAAATGGTGAAGGCAGCAATGATTTCAATCAGGGTAAACCCCTGTTGTTGGCCACGCTTAGGCATCATCAATTTCGCTGTCTTTGAATAATCTAATTTCACCGGTTAACCAAGCCACATTAATCCGCCAGAATCGGTCTTTATAAATTAAAGTAATGCGACCACCGGTGGAACTACCATCAGAAAAAAACCGAAATCCAGCCTGTTTTTCCGAAGGCACCTCTGAAGCCGCGGCATAGACTTTAATTTCCATTCCCTCAGGTAAGGCCACCGGCTTTTTTTTGCCTGGATATTGGTAGGTTTTATTTTCCACATCGATAACCAGTTTTTGCTCATTGTGTTTGACCACAGCCTGTGATCGGGTTTGACGCAGGGCGGCAACCATGTCCTTGGAAGCACCCCGAATCTTGGCCGCTTGCAAAGACCCGGACATGTTATATGCCACGGCTCCGGCAATCACCGCCAGCATAACCATCACCACCAATATTTCAATTAAGGTAAAACCGCGATGATTAGGGGGCATATTCGAATAATTGTTTATTGCCAATTACCAATGTCTGTGGCCAGTTTATCACCGCCGGGACTTTTATCACTGGCATAAGAATAAATATCAAAACTTTGGCCATGTTGACTGCGGGCTGAATACTGATACGATTCACCCCATGGGTCGGTGAGTTCTTTTTCTTTAACATACGGCCCCATCCACATGGAATCACCACTGTCATTCACCAGCTGTTCTAAACTATTGGGCAAATTGCCTGTATCTAAATAGAACTCCTGCACCGCCGCGGTGAGTTTTTGTACTTCCAATTGAGCTTGTTTATATTTGGCTTTATCCTGGCCACCGGTGACATTACGCACCACCAAACCAAAAATAACGGCCAAGATGGTCATCACCACCAAAACCTCAATCAAACTAAAACCTTGTTGTCTTCTTTTATTGTTCATAATCATTCCTCAAAACTATCCAACTAATTCACTCATGTTCATCATCGGCATCAAGATGGCAAACACAATGGTAAAAATCATCGCCGCCAACACCAGTACCAAAGCCGGCACCAATACGGACAGCATTCGATCGATGGTGTTTTTAACTTCACCATCATAGGCATCAGCCGTACGTACCAGCATGGCGTCTAAATGGCCGGTTTCTTCTCCCACACCTAATAACTGTTGCGCCAGTTTCGGAAAAGACTCCTCTTTGGCCAATGCCTCTGCCAAAGGTGAACCATGCTTTACTTTTTCTGTGGCATTGGCTATGGCTTGGGCAATCACCGTATTGGCCACCACTTTTCTGGCCACATGCAAACCCGATAATAAGGGCACACCACTGTCCGCCAAAGTACCTAAGGTACGGGTAAACTTGGCGGTTTCAACGCGGGTAATCAATTCCCCGAATAACGGTAATTTCAACTTTCGCTGATCCCAGCGGTAACGAAAATCAGGTTCTTTGAGTTTTTGTCGCAATAACAGCACAACCACCACGACCACCAACACAATCAACCACCAAAAACTCTGCACCAAAGCAGCCCCGGCAAAAACAATTCGGGTAATCAGCGGTAGCTCAATATTGGCATCAGCAAACAAAGGTTCAAACTTCGGCACCACTTTGGCCAGCAATATAAATAAAGAACCCACCGACAGCACCAATAATATGGCCGGATAAATCATCGCGGAAACCACAGAGTCCCGTAATTCCTTGGCGCTTTGTAAATAAGTATTTAGGCGCTCTAATGACGTTTCCAGGGTACCGCCCATTTCTCCGGCTCGCACCATGTTGGTGTACATATTGGAAAACACACCGTGCTGATCTTCTAAGGCATCCGACAAAGTGCCGCCACCGCGAACTTTATCCCGTACTTGTTCAATCATTGGTCGCAGACGTTCATCATCGTTCAGGTCAATCATGACCGACAATGACCGATCCAAAGGCATACCAGATGATAACAAAGTGGCCAATTGTTCGGTAAAATGCCCCACTTGTTTACTACTGACTTTGCTACGCCTTGCCAACAAGTTTTCCAGGGAAAAACCCGGTTTAAGCTCCTTGGCTGAAATCGGCATATTACCGGCTTCTTGAATCTTGGCAATCACTTCGGCTTTGGTCAGGGCTTCAATTTGTCCTTCCAACGGTTCACCTGCCGGGGTAATGGCTTTGTAAATAAACTGTGCCATTATGCGTGTGATACCCGAATCACTTCTTCAAAACTGGTGTCGCCATCCAAACATTTCAGCAGACCGTCTTCGTACATGGTTAGCATACCTTCACGCTGTGCCTGAACTTGCAATTCACCGGCTGTGGCGCCTTTCATCACCATTCTTTTGAGTTCTTCAGTCATCACCAAACATTCCAAAATCGACATTCGACCGGCATAACCTGTGGGATTTTCTTTGGATGGCTGCGGTCGATAAAAGTGATAATCATCTT
>QQUO01000092.1 GCA_008501575.1 Pseudomonadota bacterium | reverse complement strand
TTGTTGAATACGCTGAAAAAGTGCGTTCAAATCTGATTGATGGTCACTGAGATTTTGGGCGGAAAACCCCTGACATCGCCGCACATCCCGGCGGTAAGCTTCGAGGTCAATATGATGACAGAACCACTGCCAAAAAACTTCTAATTCAGTGCTTTGCTTAGCGGCTTGTGGTCGCCACATCACCGCTTCCGTCGGACCTGATTGAAGTTCTTTAAGCTGCTGCAACTGAATTAAATCCGGATGTTTAAAAAAACCGGCGGCATCACCAACACGGACACATTCACTGATGTTTTGGATGCTTTGATTGCTGCGATGGGATTGTTTTAATACGGTACAGGTGTCCATCAATAACCCCCGATGGTCACTGTCCTGGTGAATACTTAAATAATCCGTTGCATCGACATAAGGTGCCATTAATTCTGATAGCAAACTGGCAAATTGGCCACTCAATGGCAGTTTAAGATTCGCCGGTGGCATTAAATCAGCCAACACGGCCCCGGAATCAACCGAGGGTAATTGGAATTGGTCACCCAGCAAAATTAAGCGGCAATCATGGCTTATGGCTGATAATAAGGCCGTCATCAGCTGTAAATCAACCATCGAGACTTCATCAATCACAATGACCTTATGGGGCAAATGATGATTCTGATGGTATCGATTCTTTTGGTTAAAGCGATTGCTTTGACCAATCAGGCGATGAATTGTTTGGGCTTGCAATTGAGATAAAGGGTGTGGCTCATTGTGGTTATCAGGTTGTTCTTGTTGCAGGCTTAAATGTAATGACTCGGTCATGCGATAAGCGGCGCGGCCGGTGGGGGCCGCCAAAGCCATGTCTGTAACAGCCACTCCGAGACCATGTAAGCATCGCAATAATGTGGCCAACAAACTGGTTTTACCGGTTCCGGGGCCACCAGATACCAGGCTCAAGGGTTGCCATAAGGCGGTCACCACCGCCTGGATTTGTTCTCGGTTTAGTTGATATGTGCGCCGCTGAAGCATCGCTTGTAACACTTGCTGAATGGCCGCCCGGTCATAACGGCTGCCCTGGTATTGCTTAATGCGTGTTTCGATTTGCTGATAGAGGGTTTTTTCAGCATGGAAATACTTGGCAAAATAGAGATATTGGCGCTGTTGCACCAGCACCGGTTGTGCCGCTAAGGTTAAGGATTCAACAGCCACATTTAAATCACGCCAATCGGCTAATTGAAATTGATCTTGCTGCTGCAAAAACCGCGGTGATGTCATATCAAGGCAAGAAGAACCGCGGTTGATCTCATCCACCAATATCAATAGATAGAGCCAAAACTGCTCAGGCAGCTTATGTTGATGCCAGTGTTGATAACAATCTGCAAGCAGCTGCAGATGTGCCAAATCAAGGTGAAGTCGATCCGGCAACTGGGCGTAATCAACAGAAAGTCCCGGTAAGCGCTGCTTAATAAATGATTCATTGATATCAAATAGGCTCATGGGTTTAGGCTTCCGTCAATTGCATAATGTGCTGTTGGGTGCGTTTATTTTGGGCCGCTAAATCGCTAAACTCATGGTAATAAATGCCGTTTAAATCATCAGCATGACACTGTACACCCCGGGAAAACACATAAAGCGCGCCTTTTAAGCGCGCATTGTTCAATCCCAAATGCTGAAACCAGGTGTCCACGGCGGTCGCATACAGTTGGTATTGCAGAACATAATGATGCTGTTGCATCACGGTTTCTGCCAACACCTGAGGCTCATAGCCGGCATCGTTAATGTTACTTTTCCAATCCAAAATAAAATAATCATGGCCGCCCTGAGGGTTGTTGATTCGAAACAATAAATCAATGTAACCGGTTAGTTGCCGGTCTTGATGTTGCCAATGAAAAGACATTTCATGGCGACGGTCTTCCGGCTTAATCAGGCCCAGACTTTGGCCGTTAAGCATCGGCAAGGGTTTGCGTAAGCTGTGCCATACCCATGCTGCCAACTGTTGCCGATAATCCAGCGCCTCGGTGTCTTCGGCCAGTTCAGCTTTAATCCGTTGGTTGCTGAGTTTGAATTGCTGCATTTGGGCATCAACCACGGCCATAATGACTTGATCGGCCCATAAAGTCTGTAAGCCATCATGGCTCCAGACATCTTTAAAATGAACATTCTCAAAAATTCCATGCAACACATGACCGGTGGTTACTCCGCCGGGAATTAAAGGTTGATGCACCATCACCTGGTCATGCTGAAACGGCTCATCGCTGGGCTTTTCAATATCCCCATAACGGTGAAGCTCGGTGGTTTCACCGGCATTTACCCAGTGTTGACTGAGTGATGAAAAAGAGTGCACAAAACGGCTGCGGGCCGATAAATGAGCGGGTGCTTGTGAAAATGGCAGCGGCTCTTGTGACTCTGGTTGCTCGCCAGTTAGCTGTTTTCCGGCCGGCGCGGCCAGGGTCAAATTAGCAGGTCGACTGTCGGCCGTTAAATCGGCTTGCTGACATTGATCAATATTATCGATAATCAGTTCTTGGTAGTCTGCATAATTCCTTTTACTTTTCATGTTCAAATAGGGCACAAATAATTTAAAGATGGCCCGGGTCATGGCCACATAGTACAACTGCTTAAACTCTTTACGATAAGCGGCCTGTTGCAAAGCTTTGGATTGTTTACTGACATCATAGACAGTGGCCTGAATGTCTTCATGGTAAAACTTTTGATAAGGACTGTTTTGTCGGGGCCCGGTTAATCCATCAAATAAAAACACCACCGGAAATTCCAAACCTTTGGCACCGTGCATGGTCATGACTTTGACCGCTTGATCATCGGTGTCCTGGTTCTGGTCATCTTCATTAAGTTCAACAGCAGTTAGTCGCAGTTTTTTATAAAAACGCAACAGGTCGGCGATACCTGCATGATGTTGCATGGCATAATGTAATAATGTATTGGCAATTTTCTGTAGATTGGCCAGTTGTCGTTTATTACCACTTTTTTCAGCCCGTAAGCGCGAACCGCTGCCATTTAACAACCAGTCAAAAAGAGCCACCCACTGCCCTGCTTTAGCCCATTGCAGCAGCTGTAGCCACTGTTGCTTAAGTCGCTGTTTATGGTGCTCGCTTAACTGTTCAGGATTGACCTGGGCATAATCGAAAAACAAAGTGCTTAAAGCATTATGTACCCGCGCTTTGTGCTGAGGTTGGTGTAAGGCGCTGAGAATCACCTCAAATTGAATGGCCTCAGTTTGTAAATACAAGCCTTTACTGCGTTGAATACTGACCGGAATGTGACGTGCTTGACAGGCCTTTTTTATGAATTCACTGTCGTTGTTGGCTTTCACTAAAATACACATGTCGTC
>QQUO01000215.1 GCA_008501575.1 Pseudomonadota bacterium | reverse complement strand
GTGACCGCTTTACGATCAACCAAACCGGCAGCAATGGCTTGAGACAAATGCGCGTAGACTGTTTTAATGTTTAAGTTCAAGGTTTCAGCCACTGCTTCCACCGATTGCAGTTCCAAAAAATGATCTAAACTGACGTTAACCTCTTCCTCCAGACGATTATCCAGTTTCTCAGGCAACGGGTTTTCTTTAATAACCTTTAAAAACATCTCACCGTACTTGGCTAATTTGTATTCACCAACCCCGGAAATATACATAAATTTTTCACCTTCCACCGGTCGCTTTCTGACCATTTCCAGTAACGATGCATCACTGAATATCACATAGGGAGGAACACCATGCTCAGTGGCCAAATCGGTCCTAAGTTGGCGTAAGGCATTCCACAGAATGGTGTCATGACGGCCCAATTCTAAATCATCATTTTGAGCCGTTTTATTTTTTGCCTTCACCACATCGCGTATATAAAAGGATTCCTCACCTTTTAAAATCGGTTTGGCTTTATCTGTCAGCTTTAAAGCCCCAAACTGCTCATCCACTTCCACATAGCCGAGACTGATTAATTGTCGGTAAAGGCGACGCCACCAGGTTTTGGGGTGGTTTTTACCGATACCAAAAACATTAAGTTTATTGTGTTTAAATTCACTGATTCGTTGTTCTTTTTTATTACCGGTCAGGACATCAATTAAATACATCATGCCGAACTTTTGTTCCGTTCGGAAAACAGCAGACAACGCCATTTGTGCCTCGGTGCTGGCGTCAATTTTTTCAGGCGGATTAAGGCAATTGTCACAATTACCACAGGGTTCGGCCAATTCCTCACCAAAATAACGCAACAAAGTGATGCGACGACACTCCAGTTGTTCACACAAATCCACCAGGGCGTCCAATTTATCGTGCAGTATATTTTTATATTCATCACCGGCCTCAGAATCACGAATAAACTGCCGCTGCATCACCACATCTTTATAGTTATACGCCATCCAGGCGTTCGCGGGTGCGCCATCTCGGCCGGCACGACCGGTTTCCTGGTAATAAGATTCAATATTTTTGGGCATACTAAAATGCGCCACAAATCGCACATCCGGTTTATCAATTCCCATCCCAAATGCGATGGTGGCAACAATTATGACACCATCTTCCATCAAAAATTGTTTTTGATTTTTGGCCCGCATGCGAGCCGATAACCCGGCATGGTATGGTAAAGCGATACGCCCCTGGCCGCTTAAAAAAGCAGCCACAGTCTCTACTTTTCGGCGTGATAAGCAGTATACAATACCGGCATCTTCAGCATGGTTTTGACTGATGAATTCCCATAATTGTTGTTGTCCGCGCTCCTGTTCTTCAATGGCATAACGAATATTAGGGCGATCAAAACTGGAAATAAATAGCTGCGCATCTTGTAACTTTAATTGTTGTACAATCTCATCACGCACCCGTTCATCAGCTGTGGCGGTTAGGGCCACCCTCGGTACATCGGGAAATTGTTCACTCAATACTGATAATTTTTGATATTCCGGCCGAAAATCATGACCCCATTGGGACACACAGTGGGCCTCATCAATGGCAAATAAAGCCAGCTTGACTGTTTTTAAGAACGCCAAGGTCTCATCATTAGACAGACGTTCTGGTGATAAGTACAACATGTCCAATTTACCGGACACGGCTTTATCTTCAATGGCCTTCACTTCAGGTGCCGACAAGGTTGAATTTATATAAGCCGCTTGTACCCCCAATAATTTCAAAGCACTTACCTGGTCTTCCATCAGGGCGATTAAAGGTGAAATCACCACACCCACACCATCACGCACCATTGATGGTATTTGATAGCACAGGGATTTACCGCCACCGGTGGGCATCAGCACCAAGGCATCTTGGCCGTCGAGAATGGTTGCCACAATATCGGCTTGATGGTTACGAAATTCACTGTAACCAAACGTTTCATTTAATATTTTTAATGCTCTTTTCATCTCTATTATTTTAGATTAATAGCAGCCCTTTAAGCAAGTGTCCCAAATAGAATAAAAAAACATGCCTCGATTCTCATGTTTTGCGACAACATTGATTTTAAATAAACACTCGCTAACACAATTTATTATTATCATGACAATTTCTGATCGTTTTTACCGCGCCATGTGGCTCACGGTGATAATCTTAATACCACTGTTTATTGTTACTCCGGTGGTTGCTGTTTTTATGTTGTTGGGTGGCGCTGGCAGTTACAGTATTTTTTGGTTATGCCAGCACCCGAGTTGGCGACAATTGGCAGCAAAGGTCTTGGTTGAATCCATGGGACTGTTGCTTATATTGACCTTATTTGTCGGTTTTATGGTGCTTTTTTATCGCCTCATCAGTCAATCATAAATTCAATTCAGCCTGTGTTTAAATAAGATGGCTATAATGGTTCTTATTTGTTTAATGGTGCCATGATGAAACCACTGATTCTTGTTTTATCCTTACTGCTCACAGCCTGTGTACAACCACCTAAACCCTTACGGGGTGATTACAGCACCATGCCACCTCAGCAATACCAAAAAACCCCAATAACAGATTTACGCATCCGCTGGACTGGTATTGTTATTGATGTGGAAAACAAACCTGAACACAGCTGCCTCATCATTATGGCCAAAGTCCCCAATGAATATGCCCGCCCTTCCTATCAAAACCGCGTGGATTTAGGTCGTTTTATTGCTTGTAAACCTAAATTTCTTGAACCTAAATATTTTAAAGGCCGGGCCGTTACAGTCACCGGCCGCGTTAAACGCCTGGTGGTTAAAAAAATTGACGCGCTGGATTATAACTATCCATTGGTGGATGCCGATGTGATTTATGTCTGGTAATCAGACTCCAAGAATAACATTAATTTTTTCCATCACATCATCCACAGTGATTAAATCCATGGCACCGGGTACTTCTGTTTTGCTGCCCCATTTTACTTGATCCGCCGATTTATTAAGAAACTTTTGGCAGGCTTCAGGGTATTTATTAACTGCTAATTCAGGGAATTGATAACTGCCTGAACGCAACGGATTGCTGGCCGCCATCAAACCAATCACCGGCGTGTTCACTGCGCCGGCCATGTGCAACGGCCCGGAATCCGGCGAAATCACCAAATCCACCAAACCCATTAAAGCCCACAATTGCTTTAGGGTATCTTGTCCGGCTAAATCAACCACCTGAGATTGGCATTGATCCACAATAGCCGCCACAAAGGCTTTTTCTTTGTCAGCGGGACTGGCTGTTAGTATTATCCGAACACCATACTTTTGTTTGATGGCATCGATCAAAGCGGCATACCGGTTCACCGACCAGTTACGTAATTCATGACTGGAA
>QQUO01000206.1 GCA_008501575.1 Pseudomonadota bacterium | reverse complement strand
CCAAACCATCTGCGGTTACAACTGATCAGTATTGCGACCACCAATCGTGCCAAAAACCAAACACCCGAGGGTATTAAATTACAACAAGCGGACGCCATTTTAGGGCATTTAAAACCGGCTCAGACCCACATTGTTTTTGATGAGCGTGGCAAAAAGATTGATACCGTATATTTGTCACAGCAATTGGCAGAATGGCAAATGCTGGGTGCTGATGTTAATTTGATTGTCGGTGGTGCCGATGGTTTGCATCCCAAAGTAATGCAACAGGCTCACCATAAATGGTCTTTATCGGCGTTAACTTTTCCGCATCAGTTGGTTAAGGTAATTATTGCCGAGCAAATCTATCGGGCCTATTCTTTGTTGAATAACCACCCATACCACCGAGAATAACCGATGTCTAAAGGCCAACAACAAACACTGTGTTTAGCATCTGCTTCGCCGCGCCGCCGTGAACTTCTGGCACAACTGGGTTTTCAGGTTCAGGTACAGGCGGTTACTTTGGATGAATCAAGACAGGCCCGGGAAAAGCCTTTGGATTATTGTGTGCGACTGGCGCTACAAAAAAACCATCTGGCGGTGGCCACCTATCAACCGAGCTTGCCGGTGGTGTCGGCAGACACCATCGTGGTGTTGTCTGAACAGACCTTGGGTAAACCCAAAGATCGGGCCGCTGTGTTGGCCACATTACAGCGATTATCCGGCACTGAACATCAGGTGATTACCGCGGTGGCGGTGCATCATCAAGGTCAGGTTTTGCACGACAGCCAAATCAGTCAGGTTCGTTTTGCCCCCATTGATGAACGCTGGCTGAGTGCCTATGCCGACAGCGAGGAACCTTATGACAAAGCCGGTGCCTATGGTATACAAGGTTCTGCCGGCCGTTGGATTGAATCCATCACCGGTAGTTACAGCGGTATTATGGGTTTACCGTTGTTTGAAACCGCCCGATTGCTCACCAAACTGGATATAATGTCTTATGACTAATCACATAACAAACCCGAAAAACCAAAAAACATGTGCCGTGAAATACTGATAAGCAGCAACGACTTTGAAACCCGAGTGGCGCTGATAGAAGACGGTCAGCTATGTGAGGTGTGGATGGAGCGTGCCAAAAAGTATTCTTTGGTGGGCAATATTTATTTGGGTCGGGTGGTTAAAGTGTTGCCGGGTTTGCAGGCGGCTTTTGTGGATATCGGCGAGCAACAGGCGGCTTTTATGCATGTTTCTGATTTAAGCGGCGAAGACCAGGCCACGGCCCACAGTGCCAGTATTAATGAACGGGTGCATGAAGGTGAAAAGCTGATTGTACAAGTTTATAAAGATCCCATCGGCAGTAAGGGTGCCCGCATCACCACAGCCTTGAGTATTCCCAGCCGCTATTTGGTGATGATGCCTTATGCGCCTGAAATAGAAGCCATTTCAGCCCGCATTACCGATGACAACGAACGGCAACGCTTACAAAGTTTGTTGGCCAAACTGAATGCCCAGCACAATGCCTTCGGTCTGATTGCCAGAACCCATGCGGAACATGTCAGTTACACGGCTTTATACCATGACTGGCGATTTTTAAATCGCTTGTGGCAACAAATTAAAGAGTCATTAAAATCGGCACAGCCCCCCGCGTTAATTTACAGTGAATTCTGCCTGGCGAAACGGGTGGTGCGCGATTTAATCAATGATGATGTCACTAAAATAAGTGTTGATCATGGCGAATTATTCCAATCGGTGAAAACTTTTATTGCTGATTTTGCCAGCGAGTGGGGTGGTCAATTACAGCACCACTCAAATTCTCGCTCATTGTTTGATTTGTTCCATATTGATGATGAGATTGATCGCTCGATAAACCGCATCGTGGCCTTAAAATCCGGCGGTAATTTAGTGTTTGACAGCAGTGAGGCCATGACCACCATTGATGTCAACACCGGCCAATATGTGGGTTATAAATCACTTGAGGACACGGCTTTTAAGACCAATTTGGAATCGGCCCAAATGATTGCCAGACAATTAAGACTGCGCAACATCGGCGGTATTATCATCATCGATTTTATTGATATGTTTGATGAATCACACCGTCAGCAAGTGTTACAGACATTGGCCGATGGTTTAAGCAAAGACCGTGCCAAAACCCATGTTTTGGGGTATACCCAGTTAGGTCTGGTTGAGTTGACCCGGAAACGCACCACTGAAAGTTTACTAGAGATATTATGTGAAACCTGTGACAAATGTCACGGCAGTGGTCGCATTGAAACCATTGAGACCGTAAGTTTTAAATTATTCCGTGAAATCAGTCGATCGGTGAAACAATTTAAGGCCAATAAAATTATGGTGATTGGCTCCTCGCGTTTGGTGCAATACATCACCGAAGAGCATTCCACCACCATTGCGGAAATGGAGGAAACTTTGGGTAAACGGATTGCCTTTCAAGCTGAGGACAGTTACCAGCGAACCCAACATGATGTGGTGTTGTTGTAAGTTTACTATGGATACAATCATTAGGCACAAGTCGTCATGACGAAAACCCGTCGCCATCACTGGTTGTTTAAGCTGTGGATAAAAATCCGCGGTTTATTGGCCCTGCTGATTATTTTTGTGGGTGTTTGTGTTGGCTTAATGAGTTTGTTGTTGCCTTTTGATGGCTTGTATAAGGATCGTTTAATTGATTTTCTTGAGCAACAATGGCAAATGCAAGTCACCGTGGCCGAAATTGATGGTTCCTGGAAAGCTTACGGGCCGTCTTTTGTGCTGCGTGATTTATCCTTGCAAGGTGAGCAATCTTTACAGCTGAAGTCTGCTCAAATTCAATTGAATTTATATCAGTGGTTAATACCGGGCGGTGAGCGGGGCATTGATTTAAGTATCAATGAAGCCGAATTGGCGATGATTCAATCGGGGGCCCGGGTCAGTATCAGAAGCACCGGTAATGATAAAAAATTAACCGCAACATTGGACCGGTTATTACGGGCCGGCTCATTACGGGTACAGGCGTTGAAGCTAAATTTAACCAATGACAAAGATGAGCCGATTGTGACGGATATTACCGCTGACTTTTTACTGCAGCAAGATGATCAACAACGGGGCTTGCAGTTATTAATTAAAGAGGCCGACCAGCAGGAAATTGAAATTCGGGCGGTCACTGATCGCGCTCAGCAACTGATGAAAACGGCTCAATGGTATGTCCGCTTTGATGCCTTGTCGGTACAATTTTTGCAACCCTTTTTAACCATACCGAACCTGCCTGAAGCCCACATCAGTGGTGATTTATGGGTAACCACCGAGGATGGTGTCATTACCACCGCTCATGGGCAATGGCAGTGGCAACAACAATCACC
>QQUO01000058.1 GCA_008501575.1 Pseudomonadota bacterium | reverse complement strand
AGCATTTTGAGTAGTTTTTTTAAGGTCTGTGGCGAGGGTGGCGTTTCTAAATATTTAATGATTTGAGTATCCAGTTGCTGACTTTGCAGCAGCGCCAGAGTGGCCCGGGATTTAGAACAACGCGGATTATGATAAATAATGGCTTGACTCATAATGGATAGGGGGCTCAGGATGGTTAAAAACGCACATTGTACGTTATAATGTTCGCCTTTGCATAATGGCCATCTGAGAAAGAGGCACAATTTTAATGAAAAAACACCAGCAAACAGCCAAGTTGATTGAACAAGCTTTACGAACATGGGGTGGCCAGACTGTAACGGTCACTGATAACAGTCATTTACATATCGGTCATGAAGGGGCAAAATCAGGTGGCGGTCATTTTGCGGTGACTGTGGTGGCATCTCAATTTGCCGGATTAAATCGTTTAAAACGCCATCGACTGGTACACCAACAAGTCAAGTTTCTGTGGGATAACGGCCTGATTCATGCCTTGGAAGTGGATGCCTTAACGCCTGAGGAAAAACAATGAAAAAAACAATTTTGATGGGGCTTATGGTGCTGTTGGCGGCTTGTCAACAAAAGCAAGATAACAAGGATGTGTTGCAGGATAATTCGCGGGTATTACTGACCATTAACAAGCAGCCGATTACTGAAAAAATGGTTCAGGTTTATTTGTTAAACAAAGGCATCAATGACCCGGATGAATCACAAATTAATGCAACTGTTGAACAATTGACCGAGCAACAGCTATGGGTTAATTATGCCCACCAACAAAACATTGAATTGTCCCAAGATCAACAGATGGCCCTGGTGCAGTTAAATCAGCAAATGGTGGCACAACAGGCCGTCAAACAATATTTGGCCGACAACCCCGTCACCGATGATGAAATAACAGCCGAATACAATCGGGTTATCGCTGAAGTTAAGGATTTACAGTTTAAGGTTCATCATCTGTTGTATAAAGATGAGGTTGATGCGTTAACGGCCCTTGATGAGTTGACTGCCGGGGCCAATTTTTTGGATTTAGAACAGTCCTATGTACAGCAATACGGCCACCTTAAAAATGTTGGAGACATCGGCTGGGTAAATTTAAAACAAGTGCCGGAGTCTTTTGCAGAACCCTTGCAGAATCTATCGGTCGGACACCACCATCAACAGCCGATAATTTCTCAGTTCGGCGTTCACATTATTTATTTAGAAGATAAAAAAACAGTGGAACCCCCCAGTTTTGAGCAGGCCAAAGAAGGCATTAAACGCAATCTTCAAAGCAAGAAAATCAATCGCTTTAAACAATTATTACGGGCCAAAGCAGACATCAATTCGTCACCATAAATAAAACAGCAGTAACAAAAAAACCCGATGAACTCATCGGGTTTTTTGCAGGCGTTATGGCCGCTTTATTTTAAATCCATAAAACTACGCAATAATTCTGAGCGACTTGGGTGGCGTAATTTTCGCAAAGCCTTGGCTTCAATTTGACGGATACGCTCACGGGTCACATCGAACTGTTTGCCGACTTCCTCTAAGGTGTGGTCGGTGTTCATATCAATGCCAAAGCGCATGCGCAAAACTTTCGCTTCCCGGGGGGTCAAACCACCCAGCAAATTAGTGACTGTATTGGTCAAACCATTGGCCGTGGTGGAGTCCAGTGGCGATAAAATATTACCGTCCTCGATAAAATCACCCAAACTCGAATCTTCATCATCACCGATGGGGGTTTCCATGGAGATAGGTTGTTTGGCGATTTTAATCACTTTACGGACTTTATTAACCGGCATTTCCATTACTTCAGAGATTTCTTCCGGGGTGGCTTCACGACCTTTTTCTTGTAATAACTGCCGTGATACACGATTAAGTTTATTAATGGTTTCTATCATATGCACCGGAATACGAATGGTGCGGGCCTGATCGGCAATGGAGCGAGTAATGGCCTGGCGAATCCACCAGGTGGCATAAGTCGAGAATTTATAACCACGGCGGTATTCAAATTTTTCCACTGCTTTCATTAAGCCAATATTGCCTTCTTGAATCAAATCTAAAAACTGTAAGCCGCGGTTGGTGTATTTTTTAGCAATCGAAATCACCAGACGTAAGTTGGCTTCAATCATTTCCTTCTTGGCCCGTCGTGATTTGGCTTCATTAACCGTAATGCGGCGATTAATTTTTTTAATTTCAGGGATGGTCAAACTGTTTTGTTGTTCAATCATCTGTAACTTTTGTTGGTAACCAATGATGTCTTCTTTAAACATTTCCAATAAGGTCGCGCTGTCATCCCCTTTGGCGATTTGATCATCGACCCAGCTCAAATCAGTTTCCTTATTCATAAAAGTGCGAATAAAGTCTTTGCGCTTCATTTTGCATTGGTCAATGGCAATGTCATGAATTTTACGTTCGTAATCACGAATACCGGGCTCGTAATGGTCGGTTTCTTTCATGTAATGACCAAATTGTACCCATTGAATGTCGTTAAGAATGTCTTCCATGGTTTTGGGATGAAATTTAAACTCCACCAAAATCTCGGAAATTTGTTTCATATAGTTTTTTTGTTTAACATCGCCAATGCCATTTTTTTCCACGGAGGCTTTGAATTTGTTAAACAATTTTTCCACGGCTTTGATGCGCTTGGTCACTTCATCGAAATCCAGGCCTTTTTCTATTTCTTCTTCCTCTTCATCCTCATCTTCATCAACCGGGTCCGTGGGCTTTTTGACTTTTGGAATAACCGCTTCGGTGTGTGGGTCGTAGATGTCGGTAATAAAGAGCTCTTCTTTCAGTTCACCATCGAGTACATCTTGATAATATTCCAATATGGTTTTTATCGTTTTTGGAAATAAAAACGTAGACTCCATGATCAAGTGGTCGCAGTGCTCAATGCGTTTGGCAATGGCAATTTCATCTTTGCGTTCCAACAGTTCAACCAAACCCATTTCTCGCATATACATCCGTACCGGATCAGTGGTGCGGCCGATGCTGGGATCTACAGCTGATAACACGGCCACGGCTTCCTCGGTGGCGGTGTCGTCATCTTCCTTGGCGGTGGAGTCATTGAGGATAATACTGTCCTCTTCGGGCGCTTCTTCCAGCACCTGAATACCCATGTCGTTAATCAGTTGGATAATGTCTTCCACTGAATCAGTCTCAATAATGTCGTCGGGCAGGTGGTCATTCACCTCTGCATAGGTTAAATAGCCTTGTTCCTTACCTTTCGCCAATAAGACTTTTATTTGTGTGGTTTGTTTTTCTGATGCCATGATATGTTGTTTCTCACTTGATTTTCTTGGTTAACAAGGCGACTAACTGCTGTTTTTCCAGATCAGTTAATCCGCCTTGCAATTGCTTTTCACGCAACTGATTAACTTTTGACGTGGTGGTCAATTGTTCAAGATGGGCGATTAAATCAGCCATCTCTGATGCCAGTTCCGCTGCATCCATGTGATCATAGACAACCATGAGTCGGTTGAGATTACTCACATAGTCACTATCTCTAAAGTGCTCTAATAATGCTGCGGGGTTAATTTGGGGATAATCGGCTTGAATTTCAATCACTTTGTTGATAATTTCTGCACCTTTGTAGGGTAATAAGCCAAATTCTAAGCTTTTAGGTATTTGTTCACATAAACTCGGTTGGTTGAGGATTAATGACAACAACCGTCGCATGGGATTGAGGTGTGTGCTTTTTGGTCGTTGCTGGTGTCTGGCTGTGGGGCGGCTGTGTTGAACGATTCCGGATATTTGTGACACTTTATTCTGCATAATTTGACGAAATGCACCGCTCGGTAACTGCTTTAGGTAGTCTTTAGCACGTTCATACAGCTGGGCTTTACCGTCCAAGGTCTGTAAATCAATGCCTGTGCTGATGGTATCTAACAAATACTGTGACAAAGGGACCGCCTGATTTAACTGTTGTAAAAACTGATTTTGACCGTATTGATTGACATAAGAATCGGGGTCATGATCTTCGGGTAAAAATAAAAACTCAATAATTTTATCATCTAAATACAACGGTAAGGCCGTTAATAAGGCTTTTTTTGCAGCTTTTTGGCCGGCTGCATCGCCATCAAAGCAAAAAATCACTTTTGACCAGCTTTTAAACAGTAAAGCAATGTGCTCACTGGAAGTGGCGGTACCTAAGGTGGCCACTGCATTTTTAATACCATGTTGGTGTAAGGCCAGCACATCCATATAACCCTCAACCACAATAACATGGTCTGCTGTGCTGTGCTTTCTGGCCAGGTGATAGCCATATAATTCCCGGCCCTTGTGAAACAAATCGGTTTCCGGCGAATTGAGGTATTTAGGCTGTTGTTCGTCATCCACAGCACGACCCCCAAATGCAATGACCCGGCCTCGGCGGTCATGAATCGGAAACATCAGTCGATTTCTGAATTTGTCGTAACTTTTTTGGTTGCTGTGAGACAGTAAGCCGCATCGGTCAAGCAGGCCTTGTTGTTCATTAGGAAAACGTTTGGCTATACCATCCCAACTGTCTTCGGCGTAGCCGATTTGAAATGTTTGACAGGTTTTGCCATCAATACCGCGATTTTTAAGGTAGTCGATGATTTTGTTGTTGTTTTTGAGTTGTTGTTGGTAGATACGGGTGACCTTTTCGGTAATGGCATAAAGGTTATTGCGGTCATGCTGCTGTTGTTTGTTAACCTGTGTTAAGGGCACTTCAATACCGGCTTGTTGTGCCAATTCTTTGACCGCATCAACAAAATCCAAACCCTCAAATGCCATTAAAAAACCAATGGCACTGCCACTTTGACCACATCCGAAACAATGAAAAAATTGTTTTTGTTGGCTGACAGTAAATGAAGGGGTGTTTTCATGATGAAAAGGGCACAATCCGGAATAGTCTTTGCCGGCTTTTTTCAAGCTGACACGCGGCGCCACCACATCGTAAATATCGATGCGGTTTAATAAGTCGTCAATAAAGGCATTGGGTATGGATGTGGCCACAAATCACAATGAGTCTATACAGACCCGATTAATAATAAGTGATTGTACAACAGTGTGCAATTAAGACAAGCGAGATTTAACAATGGCACTCACTTCACCCATGTCAGCACGCCCGGCAATCTGTGATTGTAATTGGCCCATAACCCGGCCCATGTCTTGCATACCTTTGGCATCGAATTGGGTGATGGTTTTTTCCACCAGTGATTGAATCTCGTCGGTGCTGAGTTGTTGCGGCAAGTATTGTTTGAGCACCTCAGATTCAGACCGCTCAATGGCGGCCAGTTCCGGGCGATTGGCCTGATCATATTGTTCAGCGGCATCCTTGCGCTGTTTTATCATCTTACCAATAATTTTAATGATGTCCGCGTCATTAAGTTCACTGCGGGTGTCCACTTCAACCTGCTTTATTTCTGCAGTGAGCAAACGAATGGTGCCAAGCAAAGGCTTGTCTTTAGCCCGCATGGCATTTTTCATATCTTCAGTGATGCGTGTTTTTAATGACATGGTCAGCGATTAATACATTCTGCGTGGAATACCTTCTTTTGCCACACGACGTTGACGTCGCTTAACAGCGGCGGCTTTTTTGCGCTTTCTTTCTTGCGTGGGTTTTTCGTAATACTGACGTTTACGTGATTCAGCCAGTACGCCGGCTTTTTCACAAGCCCGTTTAAAACGGCGCAATGCAAAATCAAAGGGTTCGTTATCGCGAACTTTTACACTTGGCATATGTATCTTAACTCCAAATAAATAGTAAAAAAGCCCACAGGTGGGCTGAAAAGACCGCGTATTTTAATGGTTTTATGGCTGAAAGCAAAGCAAAAAGGCTTTTTTACGTTAAAAAAGCAGTCCCGGTCTTTAAAATAGAGGGTTTGATGTGGATTGTGGTCTTAATTGTGCAACTATAAAGTTAAAAAACCGTCCAGTTTGTCTGCCACCAAGATAAAAACTCCTCAAAATCAATTTTCTCATTGTTATCATCATCGATGGTTTCAAAGCCGCGAATGGCATTTTGCCGGTCGGCATTGGGGGCCAAAATTTTTAACAATTGGATAAATTCATCTTGATCAATCTGACCACTTTCGTCACGGTCAAAAAACTCAAAATGATCTCTGATTTCGGCAATTTCTTCTGGGCTTAAAGTTGACATGTTTAATCCTGATTATATTGGGCTCATTATAGGGCTTAAAGAAGGCTTTGAGAACCATTGTGATGAAAATTAACTTTGGGCTTTATGTCGTTATCATTGCTTATGGTACAATGCGGCGCTTCATTTTATTGTGGTTACATCATCATGGGATTCAAATGTGGTATCGTCGGCCTGCCCAATGTCGGCAAATCAACCTTATTCAATGCCTTAACCAAGGCAGAAATCGCGGCAGAAAACTATCCCTTTTGCACCATTGACCCCAATGTTGGTATTGTTGAGGTTCCCGATCCCCGACTGGCTCAGTTAGCGGAAATTGTTAAACCGCAAAAGACCTTACCCACCACCATGGAATTTGTGGATATTGCCGGATTGGTGGCCGGTGCCTCAAAAGGTGAGGGTTTGGGTAATCAATTTTTATCACATATCCGAGAAACTGATGCCATTGCCCATGTGGCCAGGTGCTTTGTGGATGATGATGTGGTGCATGTGGAAGGCACCATTGATCCTTTGTCTGACATTGAAACCATTAACACCGAATTGGCATTGGCAGATTTAGAGTCGGCCGAGAAATCATTACTCAGAACCCAGAAAAAAACCCGCTCCGGTGACAAAGAAGCGGTCAAAAGGGTGGCTGTGTTGGAACAAATTGTGGCCCATCTGGCAGCAGGATTACCGTTGCGAACACTGGATTTACAGAAAGAGGCCTGGCAACTGGTCAAAGAATTTAGTTTTATTACGGCTAAACCGATGATGTACATAGCCAATGTCGATGAGCAGGGCTTTACCGACAACCCTTTGTTGGATTCTTTAAACCAGTTTGCCGCTGAAGAAGGTGCTTTGGTGGTGCCGGTTTGTGCCGCCATAGAGGCCGAAATTGCCTTGTTGGATGAAGCGGATAAAGCAGAGTTTTTGGCTGAAATGGGTTTGCAGGAAGCCGGTTTAAGTCGAGTTATCCGTGCCGGTTATGAACTTTTGGGATTACAAACTTACTTTACGGCCGGGGTAAAAGAAGTTAGGGCCTGGACTTTTGTTGCCGGCATGACCGCACCTCAAGCGGCCGGTGTTATTCATTCAGATTTTGAAAAAGGTTTTATTCGTGCTGAAACCATGGCCTTTGCTGATTTTATTCAATATGGTGGCGAAGCCGGCTGTAAGGAGGCCGGAAAACTGCGATTAGAAGGCAAAGAGTATATCGTTAAAGAAGGCGATATCTTACATTTTCGATTTAATGTCTAATTTTTAAAGACGACATTAGGGTGATTCAAAGCCGTTGGCAAAAATTAGGTCACTGATGGGGCCGTCGATCCGATAAATCGGGCCGCTTTGAGATGTAATATAAACATGGCCTAAGTGATCTTCGCCGAAACTGGTGACACCCGTCGGATTGATGGCAGGCGTCCAGGGTATGGTGGTCCACTGATTTTGGCTGTATATCGCGAGCGTTAATTGGCTTTTGCAATAATCAGTGAAGATGTAGTGATTTTGCAGGTTGATTACCGGCCCGCGATAATTATAACCGCCGGTAATTGAGCAATTCCCATTACTATGGGCCAACTCCAAAATGGGGTCAGTAAAGGTCGGTAGTGGCGGATTGCAAGTGACATTGGTGTTTTCATGAAAGCCTTCGCGACAACGCCAGCCATAATTTTCACCACCTGAAGAACTGGCTGCTTGAAAATTAACTTCTTCCCATTTGTTTTGGCCAACATCCGCAATATACATATCGCCGGTTATGCGATCAAAACTCCAGCGCCACGGATTGCGTAATCCTGATGCCCAGATTTCATCACAGGCATTACTGGTGTTCACAAAGGGGTTGTCATTGGGAATGCCGTAATGAGCGGCATCAAGTCCACAGGCTTCGTCACCGATTTGTAAATTCCCATCAACATCAATGCGTAACATTTTACCTAACAATTGGGTCAAATCCTGAGAGCGATTATTGGGGTCATTACCACTGCCACCATCGCCCATGCCAATATACAGATAACCATCGGGACCGAATAAAATATTACCGCCATTATGGTTAGAGAAGTCTTGATTAATACGCATTAAAACAGTTGCAGAGTTGGGATTTGCGATGTCGGGATTGGCAGAGACTTGGTAACGGGCAATTATGGTGTCGCCTTGATTGGGTGATGCTTTGGTGTAGTTAACAAAGAAATAGCCGTTTTGACTGTAATCAGGATGAAAAGCCAGGCCCAAAAGCCCCCGTTCACCACCTGAGCTGACAAGTGTTGAGATATCCAAAAATGGGGTGCTGAGTAATTGACCGTTTTGATCGATAATTCGTATGGTCCCGTCCTGGGTGGCGGTGAATAATCGGCCGCTGCCATCATAGGCTGAGCGAATACCCATGTTATTTGGGATATTAGCCACCTGTGTTAAGTACAGACCTGGTGGCACTTGGCCATACGTTGTGTTAAGCCACAATAAAAAACTTACAATAAGGGTTTTGTAGACTAATTTAATCATGGCTTGCTCACATTTATTTTATGCGTTTAACCTTAACGCTGCGGTTACCGTCACCTCTGAGCTCCCATGAGCCCATAAATCCCGGTTCAATGGTAATGATTTTGGGGCTGTCTTTGTCAAAACTAATGCGACCGGTGGAAATCTGTTTCCAGATTTGGCCATTATCAAGTTGATAAAAGTTCTCGCCGAGCTGGTTGCTGTATTGTTTGGTTAGCAGGGCTCTAAATTTGCTGTCTTGAAGTTTTCGGGTGGTGGTATTTAAACCTAAGTTCTTTTTCCGTTCAGCCATCAGAACCGCTTGTTGCTTTTGTTTGACCCATCGGAGTAAGGCTTCCTGCTCTTCCACAGTCAGCTTATTGATGCCGGTGGCTTGTTGTTCTGACTCGGTCATTTGTGAAAAATCAATGTCCTTGGCAATCGCCAAAGACGCTAAAGTTAGGCTAAAAAGTAATGTGATGGTTTTAATCATTAAAGGCATAAGTGGGTTTAAAAAAAGTCAATATACAACATATTATAGATAATGAAATAAGAAAAACCCGAAAAAAGGTGAGATTTTTGACATTTTTTTCAGGTTTTTAACAGGAATAACAAACTTTTAACACCAAAGCCTTAAAAAATTGTAAAATATGCCAGATAGTCAAAAAAACGCAAACAACCAAAGGTAACACCATGCAGAAAAATACAGTCTTAACCCTCGGTTTACTGTCACTGGCCACACTCGGCCTGCCGACAGCCCAAGCAAATGTTAAGTTGGTTTTGGATAATTCGAAACCACTCGGAATGGTTGGAGAAACGAATTATGATTTAACCAACAACATTATCGAAATTACCATGGACCGCCCGGTTTTGTGTAACCAAGCCCCTGGTTATAATTCGGCGAGCTTAACCAAGCTCAGAATTTATGATCCCAACCTGGATATGAAAGGGGGTTTTGCCAGTAATGAAGGTATTTACTTCGACAGTGATGCCGACTATCTGGTGAATAATGGTCAGCTTTTTTTAAACACCGATAACCCGCTGAAAGCCCTTTGTGTGAGTGCTGAGGTTGGTAATTATGATTTGATTTTCAAAACCCCTTTTGAAGACATGCCACCTTCTGCTGCGCAAATTGAATATGTTGGCTTGCCCAATATTGTGGCGCCCGGCCAGGTGTTAAACTATGAAATTCAGTTTTATAACCCCAGTGGTCAAACCATTTATTTTGATTTATTGGAATACTGGAACGAGCACTTTGATCTTGCCGCCACTTTGACCGCGGGCGATAATATTCGAGTTTGTAATAACAATAATCCGGATGTTCAATGCCAGGTTAATGATCCATCATCTGGTGTAATGAAAGGCATTCAATTGGCCAGTGGTGGCACTTTTGTGTTGGATGTCACTCAAAAAGTCAGTGATAACTCAACTGTGGGTGCTGAATTGGACTTTATGACTGCGGCGTTTTTAACCAATGGCCTCAATGGCGACTTTTTACCCAGAAGCTTTTCAGAGAATCCGACCCCTAATGACCCCCATATTGCCACTAAGACAGTGACTGTTCAAACCAATACCTTACCCCAATTATCATGGCAAGTGGCACCCGGATCCTTGACCACTTTTCATGAAGATGAAAGCACCCCGCAAGTATTCGAGATTCGTTATTCAGATGTTGAAACAAATGCCCAGGATTTGGTGGTTACAGTGACCGACCAACTTGGAAATATCGTCAACGTCAGCAAAGGTCCGTTTGTGGCCGATGGTCTTGATGGCACCAAAACCCTGACTTTATTGCCACTGGCCGACGCCTATACTGACGGCACCCCGGAACAAATTACCGTGACTGTAACAGATGCGGCAGCTGGTGAGGCAACCCTAACCTTTGACGTGGAAGTTCTACCGGTTAACGATGCACCAAGCTTTGCCATGAACTGTTCTGAACTGACGGTCAATGAACAAAACGAAGGCATGACTTGTACAGTGCCAATCCCGCAAGATCCGAACGGACAGTTACAGGGCGTTTGGGATGGTCATTACATTATTGCAGATTTTAATCCCGGCCCCAACGAAAGCCAGCAAAGTGCTTTAGAATACGAAGTACAAGTCATCGATAATACCGATGGTATTTTGGATGATTTGGGCTCCGGCGATCCGGTTATTATTAACCCGGCCACAGGTGAAATTTCAGTGGTTACCATTAATGGAACTTATGGCACTGCTGAAGTGCAAATTCAAGTCAGGGACAATGGCGGCACCACCGGCAGTAATAATGGCTGTGGTGCGTTACCGCTAAACCCTGAAGATGGCTGTGATGTGTCAGACTGGCTAACTTTAAATATTGTAAGTCAACCCTATCAATATTCTGTGAGTGGAGAAATAACCGGTGTACCAAGTGGTAAAATATTTACACTTAGGTTAAATGGAACAGAGAACAATTTGCCAGTTCTTGTTGATACTACAATAACAACCAATACTGATGAAAATACGCCAAATCCATTTACACTTTTGGATACAATTTCACAGACTCAGTTTTTGGATGATGGTACGCCTTATACCGTCACGATTGAAGCTGATCCACCAAGTCATACCTGTGTATTGAACAATGGTGCTGGAACAATTAATGGTGCGAATATAACGAATGTTCAAGTAGCTTGCACAGAAAATGCTAACTAATAAATAGTTAATCAATGATCATAAAAAGCAGCTGTTTATCAGCTGCTTTTTTATTGTGAAAAATTCGCCATGACACCAGAACGCTTTGCCACTTTAAAAAAGGTCCTTAATAAACGACAGCCAGATTTGACGGTGATTATGGATGGTGTGCATAAGCCGCATAATTTTAATGCCATTATCCGCACTTGTGATGCCGTGGGTGTGCATGAAGCCCATTATATTCCGGTGACCGAACGCTATCGGGAATTGACCAACACCGGAAGAGGGTCTGAAAAATATGTTTATGCCCGTCGTCATAAGCATTTTACTGATATATCGAAGCCGTTAAAAGATCAGGGTTATCAATTATTGGCGGCCCATTTATCTGACCAGGCTGTTGGCTTTCGTGAAATAGATTTTACCCGACCCACGGCTTTGGTGATGGGTGCCGAATTACAAGGCTTGAACCCTGAAACGGCTAAGCGGGTGGATCAGCATGTGATTATTCCGATGCAAGGTATGGTGGAATCTCTCAATGTTTCGGTGGCTTGTGCCATTATGTTGTACGAAGCCCAGCGGCAAAGGCTGCTGGCCGGTCTTTATGACGATGTTCGTCTTGATTCAGATGTTTATAACAAAACCCTGTTTGAATGGTGTTGGCCAAAAGTGGCTGAATTGTGTCAACAACAAGGCCGAGATTACCCGGCACTGGATGAATCAGGCGAGTTCCAGTCGTTCCAATAAATCACTGTTTTCCAACAACTGTGTCACCGGGTCGGGCAAGGCCCGGGTTTTGTTTAAACAGTCAAAGGCACTTAAGCGATGATTAATCGAGCGCATAAAGCGGTGGTGTTTTTTAGATTTTATAAAATCCTGAGCCAGTAAAGTCAGCGCCGCTGGAGAAGCGCCGGCTTCATTCATCATGTTAATACTGTCCGCTGTGACAAAGATTTTATCGGCTTGGGCTAACAGCTTTTGATAGGGATTATCACCATCGTCGGGATGTAACCACATCGTGTCCTGAGCGCCCTTAATAGCGCGAATATAATCTTGGGTGTTGCGGTCGAGGCGAGGTGAACCGCAAATGGTCAGTTGTGCCCCCCGAAAGGTGTCGTGAATCCGTTTTAAATCTGTTTTAAATTGTCGGTTAAAATAAGCTTTTCCCGGGTTGCCAATAAATAAAGCAAGGCGGGTTTTTTTGGTTTCTTTGGCTTGTGGCTGTTGTTTAAACCAGCGCTCATTGTAAGGATGTAAGTTGCCCCTAAATTGAATGGCCCTGGGATATCTGTAATGATCATGTTCAGGGATTAACACCAGATCTATATCGGAAAAATAGTAACCGGGGTTAAGTATATGGATGTGTTTTGCTTGTTGGTGCTGGTGTTTTTTAAGCCAGCGGCCAGCACCGGCCATTTGCCGTCCGGTGCTGATAATCAGTTGCGGCACAATCGCCAGGTCTGGTAGTTGGTGCCGCAGTGAAAAGCCCAGGCCGGGTAAGTGATGCGGTAAAGCCCAACGCCAGGGAATCGGCACAGATATGGTGTTAATCTGATGTTGATGTGCCAGGGCAGTGGCCAGCGTGAGGCTTTGAATTTCGTGGCCACGGGTGCCTTCGCTTAAGACCCGCGCCTTATTCGCTTTATTCAATGACATTCAGCGTTTATAATAGGCTCATTATTATAGATACCTTTTGACAAAACGTATAGTTAGTCTTAATAAGCAATACCCATAACACAAATTTGTTACTGTTATATGGCGTAACAAACAGCCATTTCATTGAGGAAAAAGTCATGAGTAAAGAATTAGCCAATGCCCA